>JAFTSM010000005.1 GCA_017467305.1 Candidatus Gastranaerophilales bacterium | reverse complement strand
TAAAGAACTAGGCGATATGCCATTAACTGTTCGTCTTTTAGATCCACCACTTCATGAATTCTTACCTTCTAAAGAAGATTTAATCGCTGAAGTTGCAACATTAAAAGCATTAGGAAAAGATGCTAAAGAAAAAGAAGAAATGCTTCATATCGTTGAAGGTTTATCAGAATCTAACCCAATGATGGGTCTAAGAGGTTGCCGTTTAGGTTTAACATACCCAGAAATCAACGAAATGCAAGTAAGAGCTATCTTTGAAGCTTGTTGTGACCTTAAAAAAGAAGGCTATAAAGTACAACCTTGGGTAATGATTCCATTAATCGGACACGTTAACGAGCTTAAAGTTGCTAAAGAAATTTTAGTTCGTGTAGCTAAAGACGTAATGGCTGAAAAAGGTGTTGAAGTTGAATACAAATTTGGTACTATGATTGAAATTCCTCGTGCAGCAATCACAGCTGATGAAATTGCTGAATACGCTGAATTCTTCTCATTTGGTACAAACGACTTAACACAAATGACATTCGGTTATTCAAGAGACGATGCTGAAGGTAAATTCTTAAATAGATATGTAGACCAAAAAATTCTTCCTTCAAATCCATTTGAAACACTTGATACAAAAGGTGTTGGTGCA
This sequence comes from Candidatus Gastranaerophilales bacterium, assembly GCA_017467305.1. GTDB lineage: Bacteria > Cyanobacteriota > Vampirovibrionia > Gastranaerophilales > Gastranaerophilaceae > Avigastranaerophilus. The sequence goes on along the minus strand of JAFTSM010000005.1, from coordinate 26,863 downwards.
TTATTAGAAATGTCTATGGAAAAAGGTAAGAAAGTAAACCCAGCATTAGTTGGCGGTGTTTGTGGTGAACACGGTGGTGATCCAGATTCAGTTAAATTCTGCCACAAAATTGGTTTGAATTATGTATCTTGTTCTCCATTTAGAATTCCACAAGCTAAACTTGCAGCTGCTCAAGCAGTTATCGAATCTAAATAGTAAGCCAATATAAAAGACATAAAACGGAGGAGTTATTTAACTCCTCCGTTTTTACATAAGGAATATTATAGATACGTCTTTGCGAGCGATAGCGTGGCAAACCAGAGTAATTAACTAATAAAAAATAAAATATTCTGCTAGATATTTTTTTCTTACAATACTAAGTTCGGCTAAAAGCTACGCTAAAGTTACTACGTAACCGCTTCGCATTGATGTTGCCTCTCAAAGTATTCTTACAGAAAAAAATATATGCTATCATATTTCATTTTTTATTACTTTTTTCTTTCAAAACTAAATAATATTTGATTTCGATACCATTGTTTTCACGTAGTAGAAAACACCGGTTGAGAAATTAAATATTTTTAGTTTTGTTTTTATAGTACTTATAATATTCCTTATGTAAATGTAAAAAATAAAAAAATCATTGTATTATAATTTAGTTATGAAAAAACAAGTATATGGGAATATTCATTCAATAGAATCTTTTGGAACAGTTGATGGGCCAGGAATTCGCCTTGTTATATTTATGCAAGGTTGTCCTATGCGATGTTTGTACTGCCATAACCCTGATACTTGGAGTTTTGAAGAAAATAAAAAAGTTTCTGCTGATGAAATTCTAAAAAAATATGATAGTATTAAAGAATTTCTTAAAAATGGCGGTATTACGGTTACTGGTGGTGAACCACTAGTTCAGACTGAATTTGTAACTGAGCTATTTAAAAAAGCTAAAGAAAAAAATATACATACTGCTATTGATACTTCTGGTGTGCTTTTTAACAGAAAGAATACGGAAAAACTTGATGAGCTTTTAAAATATACTGATTTGGTTATGCTTGATATTAAACATATAAGGGATGAAGAGCATAAAAAATTAACAGGTTTTTCCAATAAAAATATTTTAGATTTTGCAAAATATCTTTCTGAAAAAAATATTCCAACTTGGATTAGACATGTTGTTGTTCCAACAATTAATGATAATGATGAATATTATAGAGAATTAGGAAAATTCTTGGCAACATTAGATTCTATAAAGGCGTTAGATATGCTGCCATATCATAATATGGCAGAACCAAAATATGAAAATCTTGGACTAAAATATCCTTTAAAAGATGTTCTACCTACTACAAAAGAACAAATTGTTCATGCTCGTTTTTTGGTATTCAGAGCATACAAAGAAGCTAAAAAATTGTAGTGTATGGTCTAATTACATTGGACTCTAATTATGCTATAATTTGGGAAAATAAAGGAGATACAAATGTTTTGGAATAAAACTTCAAACCATAAGAACATAATATTTTTAATAGCAGCTGTTTTACTTGTACTATTCATTATTCAAATTAAAAGTATTGCTCTTTTGGGGTTTGGCGCATTTGTATTAGCTTGTTCTTTAAATCCTGCTGTTGATAAATTAGCTAAAATGACATCTCGCTCATTCGCTGCCACTGTTGTAATAATTAGTACAGTATTGGTTATAGTTATGTTCTTAATGCCGGTAGTTACTATTGCAACAGAAGAAATACATCAATTAATTAATCAAATTCCTGAATTTATCCGTAGTTTTACATCTTTTTTAAGTAGCAAAATGTTTATGGGCAAACCTTTAATTGATTATGTTGATATTGCTGCCATTACTTCAGCATCTTCACAAATGGCGTCTGGAATAGTAAATAAATCTATAAATTTAACAGTTGCATTTATGGAAACAATAACTGTATTGGTTACAATGGGTGTTATTGTGTTCTATATGATGTATGAAAAAAATCTTATTAGAGATGCCATTATTCTGGTATTTCCACCAAAATTAAAGGAACGTGCAAAAGAAGTTTATGAAAATATTGAAAAAAAAGTTGGTGGATATGTAATTGCACAAGTGTTATCAATGTCGACAGTAGCTATTTTAACTGCTGTTGGTTTAATGGTTTTAAAAGTTGAATACGCAGTATTACTCGGTTTAGTTGCTGGTTTATTGGATATTGTTCCTATTGTAGGTCCAACTTTAGCTTTTGTATTAGGGCTTTTATTTGCTCTTCCTCAAGGTTGGTTAGTTGTTTTAGGTGTTATTGTTGTTTATCTTGCAGCACAATGGATATCAAATAATTTTATAAGACCATTTGTTTTTGGTAAGTTTTTAGATTTACATCCTATAATTATAATTTTTGCTTTTTTAATTGCAGCACAATTCTTAGGCGTTTGGGGTGTTATTTTATCACCAGCTATTGCTGCTTTATTGTTGACTTTATTTGATGAATTATATTTAAAGACAATCAACAAAAATGAAAAGTGTGAAATAGAAGAAGATAAAAAATAATGTCTGAAGTATATTTGTATTCTACTAATAAAACAAAAGAAACTCAGTTAAATGTTTGGTGTGCATTTCCGGCTGTTTATAATTTTGGAATGTCTGCACTTGGCTTTTTAGCAGTTGCAAAATATATTGATAACATTGACGGTGTACGTACAGAAAGAATATTTACTGATACAGAAAAAACGTATATAAGAAAAGAAGATGTTGATGTTATAACTTTTTCATTTTCTTTTGAAATGGATTATCTTGGTATATTAAATATTTTAAAAAAGAATAACATTCCTTTTTTAGCTAAAGATAGAGATGAAACTTATCCATTAATATGTGCTGGTGGTCCAGTTGTTACAGCTAATCCAGAACCTTTTGCTGAACTTTTTGATTTTATTACTATTGGTGATGCTGAACCAAATACACAACAAATTTATGAATGTTTAATAAGTAATAAAGAAAAGTCCAAAATTGAAAAATTGAAGGCTTTATCAGAAATAGAAGGTGTTTATGTTCCAGCTTTAAAAGATGAAAATTATAAAGCCAAAAAAGTAACGGCATGTATTGATACATGTGTTTCTACTCCTATTCTGACAGAACAAAGCTTCTTTTCTAATACTTTTATTATTGAAGTAGAGAGAGGTTGTCCACAAAATTGTGCTTTTTGTTTAACATCTGTTTTGAATACGCCAGTTCGTTTTTGCCCATATGAAGAGGTTATTGAACAAATAGAACTTGGTTTAAAATATACAAATAAATTAGCTTTACTAGGTGCTTTAATATGCTCGCACCCAAGAATTGATGATATTTGCCAATATATTATTGATAAAGTTGATGCTGGTATGCCACTAGAGGTTACGGTTTCATCATTAAGGGCAGACTATGTTTCTGATACAGTACTTGAAATGCTTCATAAATGTGGTCAAAAAACGGCAACTATAGCCATTGAGGCTGGTAGTGATAGACTTAGAAAAGTTATCAATAAACATTTAACAAAAGAAGATATTTTTAGCATTGTAGATAAAATGGTAAAACATGGTTTTACTGGGTTAAAAATGTATGGAATATTGGGTCTTCCAACAGAAACTTATGAAGACTTAGATGCGTTTGTTGATTTGTGTAATGAAATTAAACAAAAATATAAGGGTTTTGTTCTTACACCAAGTTTTTCTACTTTTGTGCAGAAAGCGCACACGCCATTTCAGTTTGCAAAAAGAGAAGATACAAAATCTCTAGAAAAGAAAAACGAATATATAAAAAAAGAATTTGCTAAAATTGGTATAAAAGCCCGTACTGGAAGCGTTAAATGGGATTATATTCAAGCACTTATATCTCGTGGAGATAGAAAATTATTACCATATTTGATTGAAGTTTTTAATCAAGGTGCTAATTTAGGTGCGTTTAAATCTGTTTATAAGGATTTTGAAGAGCATGGTTTGTTAAAAAATTCTGATGAATATGCTCTAAATGAATATAATTTAGATGAAACTTTAGCTTGGGATTTTATAGAATTTCCAAGAAAAAAAGAATTTTTACAAAAAGAATACACTAGATTAATGAACTTAAACGCTTAAAAATATTGCTTTTTGATGCCATCTTAATATTTTTTAATAAAACAAAAAATTAACACTTGACATTCTGTTTAGATATGTCATAATAAAAATGTAAGATTTAAGTGTAAGCAATACACTAAACGAAACATTACAACCCCGAACACATATAAACTCCTAAATAATAAACACAAAAGAGACCATTAGGATGCAGAAATAGACCACTCACGAAGTGGCTTTTTTTTGTCCAAAATAAGTGTTTTTAATTAATTCTTTCCCTTTTTTAAGTAAAAAATAAAAGAAAACACCACTTTAAGTGTTAAAAGTACAATCTTTAACAGGGATTTTTAAAATATAGTAAACTTATCTTATTTATATTAAAAACAGAGAAAAACTTTTTTGCTATAATATCCGTATGAGATTAGATAAATTTTTGAAAGTATCAAGATTAATAAAACGTAGAACTGTTGCTAATAAAGTTTCAGAGCAAGGTCGTATTTATGTTAATGGCGTTATTGCAAAGCCGGCTAAACAGTTAAAAGAGGGTGATATTATTACTATTGTTCAAGCTGATACTGAAATAAAAGTAAAAATAGTTAGAGTTCCAAATAATACTGTATCAGTGCAAGAAGCACCTACTTTATACGAAGTTATAAATTAAAAAAAGCCTTGAAGTTACTCAAGGCTTTTTTATTATTCATTTTCTTCTTCTAATTTTATTCTAGAGAGTTTTACAATCTCATTGAAATCATCGTATTTAATACAAAGCTCTTGGAAAGTTCCAACATCAACTATAGTCCCGTCTTTCATATAAGCAATTCTATCGCAATTAATCAATGTACTTAATCTATGGGCAATTGCAATAATTGTTTTTTTACCTTTTATATTAGATATAATATCTGTTAATTTATTTTCAATTTTAACATCTAAGTTTGCTGTAGCTTCATCAAGAATAATAATTTCTGGTTGTCTATATAATGCTCTTGCAATACCAATTCTTTGCATTTGACCACCAGATAGACCAGTACCGTCTTGTTTTATTTCTATTTCTAGTCCGTTTTCTGTTTGTTTTAGTTGGTCATATAATTGAGATTCTTTCAGAACTTCATCAACAAGGTTTTTATCAATATCTTTTCTTGGTACGCCCCAAGCAACGTTAGAATATATATCACCAGCCAATGTTGTAATTTTTTGTGGAACATATCCAACAATGTTTCTAAATTTTTGAATATTATTAATATCAACAAGCTCGTTATCTACATGTATTGAACCATTATAATCAAGCAAGCCTAAAATACAGTCTACAAGAATGCTTTTACCTGCACCAGATAATCCAACAATACCAATAAATTCACCTTTTTTAATATCAAGATTGATATTTTTAATTACTTCTTCTTTTTTGTCATAAGAATAGCCTAGGTCTTTAATTTGAATAGTATCTGTGAATGGTATTTTTTCTGTTGAATCTTTATCTTTAGGGTAACCATATTTGCTATATTCATCATAAAGCGTAAATAAGTCATCTATTCTTGGAGAATACATATTAATGTAATTCATATAGATATGGTTCTTATATATTTGAGGAACTAAACGATAAACAGCAATAGCTAAAACACCCATTGAAACAAGAACATTTGTTGGGTTTTCACCGTGTTGTTCTAAAATACCAAAACATATAATAATCATTGTTAAAATAAAGATTATTTCTAATATATATTGTGGCATTAGTGGAATTATATTTAATTTTTCAATATACGGAATCATCTTTTCAGAGATATCTTTATATAAATCGTAAAAGAACTTTTGACAGCCATTTACTTTAATATCTTTTATACTGGTTAAATTATTCATAACAGAACTATATGGTCCATTTAAAAGATTTTGTTTTTTAGCCATAAGTTCTTGACTCCATTTTTTAAACATACTATCTTGAGTCATACCTGTTAAAGCAAAGAATACAATTGCAAGAATTGTGAATGAAGGAACAATAAATATTAAGATTCCAAATACCATAATTATTACAAAAGAGTTCGAAATAAATAAAATCACTTTAGAAACAAAATATTGCATAATTGCATCAATTTCTACCGTAACCTTATTTATAATGTTGTTGTTTCCTCTTTGAATATCAACTTCATATGGTGAATATAAGAAAAAGCCCAACATTTTTTCTTTTATCTCTAACGCCCATTGGCTAATCATTTTACTTTGGGAATATTGAATTAGTATGCTATAGATATTTTTGACAATGATAATTAAAGCGATTAATCCGCCGATTATCATAATCATATTCTTTGTGCCAGAAATATTAAAAGTTTGTGAAATATATGATGCAAGTGGATTTGAAACAACATTTCTTGGATTTGCCATAAGCATTATTAATGGGAATACAAGAACAATACTCAAAAAGTCTAATAAACTAGACATAAATCCCATGAATAATAAATATATTAATTTAAGCTCATATCCCTTACCAAAGTATTTTAAAAATCTAAAAAATTTATTTAAAAACATAAAACTACCCTACCAATGTATATATGGTAATTTTATCACAACATAAGGTTAGTCTACTAAATATTTACGAACATAAACATTTTCATCGTTTGCAAGGATTTCCATAATACAAATAAATTCTTTGTTATTTTTTATAAATTCCATTGTAGCTTTTGCGGTTTTTTCTCGAATAGTGTAATCGTTAGAATGAGCTGTTTCTTTTAGAATTTCAAGTAAGTCTTCGTCTCCAACTATTTTATCTGCAATAGAAATAAGAGCTTCTAAGTTCCAATAAATATTAAAATTCTTTTTGTTAGTTGTATATGAACGTGTTTGTTTTATGTCATCCATTCTTGAAAGAGTTATTTGAATTTCTCTTATAATTGAATCATACAAATATTTCGCATCATCAACATAAGTGATTATTTCAACAGCATTTCTAGAAACTGATGGGTTTATATCAGTGATTGATTTTACAAAAATATCTAAGATATCTTTTTTTTGAAAGAATTGTCTAAATTCTTCTTTTTTGATTAATTCTAAAATTCTAAAAGAAGTTGTTTCTCTTATTGGACCAGACTTGCCAGTTAAATTATTAACCAAAATATCAGCTTCTTTTTGAGAAGTTACTTTACTTAATTCGATAAGGCAAAGTTGTTTTTTTAAATCATCATCGCTAGATAATTCTGAAACCAAATCTTGATGTTCAAAATCTTCTGCACAATATTTTGCAGCTTGTTCTAGCATCTCCATATTTTTTTCATAGTTAATTTCGTAGTAATTCTCCATAGAAATAAATATAGCATAATTGGAGGTTAAAAATGAACTTATTTGCATATAGAGTAGTTATATAAATTAAGAAACCAAAAGTTTAGTGAGAGGCAAGGAATAAAATGAACGAAATAATTAATTTTGTAAAAGGTATTTTTATGCTTGAAACTGAAGAAGTTGTACCTGTTGGACTATGTAGTTTTGAACACTCAAAAGAAACAGCGAAACCAAGAAGGATAAAACCGAAGAGAAAAAGAGAATTAAGGCTATCTGAATTAATGGAGTAATAAATATTAACTTGCTATGACATAAAGCTTGCTCTATAATAAATCCAGTAGATTAGGTTATAGGGAGTTTAGACAAAATGATGAACTTAGCAAATATGATGAAGCAAGCACAACAAGTGCAAAAAAAATTACAAGAAGCTCAAAAAGATTTAGAAAATACAGAACTTACAGCACAAGCTGGTAATGGTGCAGTAACAATCGTTTGTAATGGTCACGGAAAATTCAAATCAATTAAATTAACAAAAGAAGCTATCAATAGCGAAAATCCAGAATCTGTAGATGATGAAACAGTTGAAATGTTAGAAGAATTAATTACTACAGCAATGAAACAAGCTACAGCTGATGCTCAAAAGAAAATGCAAGACAAAATGAAAGGTATTGTTCCTGCTGGAATTAACATCCCAGGATTATTCTAATAATGGAATACACAAAACCCTTAGCTCAATTAATAGAGTTTTTTCAAAAATTTCCAGGGATTGGTCCAAAATCTGCACAGAGAATGGCATTTCATTTATTGAAAATGCCACTTTCTGAAGTGCAAAGATTTTCAAAAGTTTTAGTTGATGCAAAAGAAAATATTCATTATTGCAATGTTTGTTTTAATATGTCAGCTTCTAATCCTTGTGAAATTTGTACAGATACAAGACGTGATAACAGTGTGATTTGTGTTGTTGCGGAGACAAAAGACTTAATTGCTATTGAAAAAACTCGTGAGTATAAAGGTTTATACCATGTTTTACAAGGTACACTTTCACCACTTGACGGAATTGGTGTTGAAGATATTAGAATAAAAGAGCTTCTAACTCGTGTTACAGATACAACAGTTAGCGAAGTTATTCTTGCGCTTAGTCCTTCTGTGGAAGGTGAAGCTACGAGTATGTACATTACAAAACTTTTAAAACCATTCAACATTAAAATATCTAGAATTGCTTTTGGTTTGCCAGTTGGTTCAGACCTTGAATATGCAGATGAAATAACTCTTGCAAAAGCAATTGAAGGAAGAAGAATTATAGACTAAGGAGATAGAAATGAACCAAATTACTATCAGATCAGACAGACAAACAGATTATACTTTCACTTACAAAGGTGAAGAAGTTACTTTAGAAGCTGGTAGCGTTATTAGTATTGCAAATGGACTTCAAGATGTTGTTCTTCCTACTTGCAAAATGAAAATTGCAAACAACCTTATTATTGTAAAGGAATAATATTTTGCAACCAGATGTTTCAGTAATCCTTGTTTCATATAATACAGAGGCACTCACGAAAGATTGCTTGAATTCCTTGTATGAAAAAACGCAAGGTGTTAACTTTGATGTTTGGGTTGTTGATAATAATTCAAAAGATAATACTTGTGAGATGATAAAAAAAGACTTCCCACAAGTAAAACTTATTGAAAATAAAGAAAATAAAGGGTTTGGTGCGGCTAATAATCAAGCTTTAAGAGAAACAAAATCAAAGTATGTTTTTCTTTTAAATACTGATACTGTATTAATAAATAATGCAATTAAAATCCTTTATGATTTTATGGAAAGCGATGAAAAAATTGGTGCGTGTGGTGGAAATATGTTTAACAAAGATGATAAACACGTTCACGCATATGGTCACTTTAAAACTTTTAAAAGAAAATTTGTAAATACCTTTAAATTAGGTTGGGCTTTCCCTTATGAGCATAAATTAAATACTGACAAGGGTGAAAATACAGAAAATCTTCAAAAAGAGGTTGATATTATTGTTGGTGCTAATTTATTTATGCGTAAGAGTGTGCTTGATGAAGTTGGCATTTTTGATGAGGATTTTTTCTTATACGATGAGGAAACAGAACTTCAATTTAGAATAAAACAAGCTGGTTATAAAATCATAATTAATCCAGAATCTAAAATTTATCATTTAGAAGGAAAGTCTTCTGGAAATAGAGCAGTATCTCGTTCTTTCAAAATGGAGAGTGAAATACTTTGTTATATAAAGTGCTATGGTAGAAAAAACTTATGGTTATATAAGTTAATTTGTTGCTTGCCAAATAGTTTAAGATTACTTTCTAACCCTAAAATTATTGGAAAAACTTTTTTAAAAATAATAAAAATGTAATAGTTTATCTATTAAATTTAATCCTTTCTTGTAAACATTCCTTTAAAAATTCATCAAAATACGGACTTTTATGGTATATTTGAAAATGCGATAGAAGCGTTATTAGAAAAGGAAAAGAATAGATGATTTCAGTAAACGATTTAAAAACAGGCTTAACACTTGAAATTGATGGCGGTCTTTGGAATGTTGTTGAATTTATGCACGTAAAACCTGGTAAAGGTGCAGCGTTTGTTAGAACAAAACTAAAAAATGCTGAAACAGGTAACGTTGTAGAAAAAACTTTCAGAGCTGGTGAAAAAGTTGCTAAAGCTACTTTAGATAAAAGAGATATGCAATACCTTTACAAAGAAGGTAATGACTACGTTATGATGGATTTAGAATCATACGAACAAATTGGTGTATCTGCTGATAAAATTGGTGAAGGTGTTAAATATTTAAAAGAAAATATGAACGTTGCTATTTTACTTCACGGTACAAACATTATCGGTATTGATATTCCTAACTTCGTGGAATTAGAAGTTGTTGATACTCCTCCAGCAGAAAAAGGAAACACAGCTCAAGGTGGTACAAAACCAGCTACTTTGGAAACTGGTGCTGTTGTTAACGTTCCATTCTTCGTAACAAATGGTACTATCATTAGAGTTGACACTAGAACTAATGAATACTTAGATAGAGTATAGGAAAAAATTAATGAAATTTGATTTAGAATATTTAGAAAAATTAGCAAATATAGTATATGAAAATGACCTTTCAGAAATCACTTTAGAAGATGATGAAAAAGCTGTTTGCTTTAAAAGAGAAAAACAACAAGTAGTTCAAGCTGCAGCACCTATGGTAATGCCAGCAACTGTAACTTCTCAAGTTGTTGCTCCAGCTCCAGCTGTTAAACCAGCTGTTGCAGAAGCAAAAGTTGAAAGTGCTCCAAAAGGTACTCCAATCACAGCACCTATGGTTGGTACTTTCTATGCAGCTCCATCACCAGAAGCAGCACCATTTGTTAAAGTTGGTGATAATGTTTCTGTTGGTCAAGTTGTATGTATTATCGAAGCTATGAAGTTAATGAACGAAATTGAAGCAGAAGTTTCTGGCAAAATTACAGAAATTTGCGTTAAAAACGGTGACGCAATTGAATTCGGTCAAGTTCTTATGTATGTTGAATAGCGAAAAGCATTTCAAGATAAATTAAGTTAAGAGAAGAGAACCAAAAGGTTCTCTTTTTCTTATATTTCATATAAGTGTATGATTTGATATTTATGATAACTGACTACAATTAATGGAGTACAGTTATAACTATGCTATTTAGAGAATACAATGAGCGAATATACAGAAAATAATTCCTATAACAATATAAAAAGACTATCTGACAGCGAATTAGAAAAGCTATGGATGGATTATCTTGCTGATAAAACGAATAAAAAATTAAGAGACCAAATAATTGTTCAATACATTTATTTAACAAAATATGTTATAGGCAGAATTAAATTAAATTTACCACCAAACTTTGCTATTGAAGATATAACAAGCTTTGGGGTTGAAGGTTTAATTGACGCTATTGAAAAATTCTCTCCGGATAAAGGTGCTCATTTTGAAACGTATGCAATCATGAGAATACGTGGAGCAATTATTGATAAAATCCGTTCTCAAGATTGGTTGCCAAGAAGCACAAGAAAAAGAATTAAAGACGTCAAAACTGCTACAGAAAATTTAAGACAACAATTAGGTAGAACTCCTACTACTCAAGAAATTGCTGATGCAATGGGTATTGAAAAGGATAAAGTTATTGCAATTCTATCTGAAGATACTTCAGTTGGTTCTTTATATGATAAAAAATATGCTGGTGATGAGGGTGTTGAATTAATTGATACTATTGAAGATACTAATTCACAAAATCCATTAGATAAACTTGAAGAGAAAGACGTTAAAAATGAACTTCAAGCAGCACTTAAAAAGTTGCCAGAACGTGAACGTATGGTAATGGTGCTTTACTATCACAAGAACATGACTTTAAAAGAAATTGGTGAAAATATAGAAGTTTCTGAATCAAGAGTTTGTCAAATCCATGCTCAAGCTATTATGAAATTAAGAAACATCCTAAACGAAAACCGTAAAAAATAGGCATGGTGCATATTAATCTTTAGGTTAATAAATTTAAATCCTACGGCTATGTCCTTAACTTTTAATATTTTCTAAAATTATAAAAGATTAAAGGGGATATCATGGGTATTAATTCTAATATTACAGTAGAAGAAGTTAAAATTGAGGTAAAAGAGCCTTCTCTTGCCGAAATTTATTTTAACCAAGCTGAGGAATTAAGATGCAATAGCAAATTTAAAGAGGCTGTTGATAAATATCTGCACTCTATTTTAATAAATAGAACAAACCCAACATCTTATTTAGGTCTAGCATTAAGCTATAAAAATTTAAAAAACTATAAAAAAGCTATTTTAAACCTTGAAAAAGCTGAAAAATTAGAACCGTCTGATGCTGCAATACAAAAAGAGCTTGCATTGTGTTACATCATAGATGGTAATTTCTGTATAGGAATTAAACATTTAATCGAGGCTATAAAATTAGAGCCAAATAATCTTGATTTACAAATGCAACTAGCACTTGTTCATGAAATGATTGAAGAAGAAGATATGGCTTTAATGATTTATCAAAAAATCATAGAAACAAACCCAGAATATTTAAGAGCATATATTCAAAAAGCAACATTATATATGTATCTTAACGATTATCTAAAAAGTGCTAAATTGTTCAAAACAGTTATAAAAATGAAAGAAGATTATTATAGAGCTCATTTAGCTTTAGGTATTTGTTATGAAAAATTGGGCAACAAAATGGCTGCAAAAAGGTTTTATAAAAAATATGTTAAACTATCAAATAACATAATTACTAATGAAGAAGTAAAACAAAGAATATTTGAACTGGAATTTAATAACAAAAACGAAATAAACAATTTAAGGATATTATAATTAAATTTGATTATTTTAGGGCTTTTTGTTAAAGTACAAAAAGAGTGTGTATTATGGAAGAAAAACTAGATATTATAACTATTGGTGAGAGTTTAATTGAGCTTTCAACCAGTGAAAATTTAACTACAGCAACAAGTCTTGATAAATATTATGGTGGTGATACTCTTACAACCGCAATATCAGCATTGAGACTTGGCTCTAAAGTTGGATTTATCTCAAGAATAGGTATGGACTGTTTCAAAAACTATTTACTTGAAAGCTGGCAAGAAGAAGGGCTGGATATTTCGCACGTAAAACCAGTTCAAGGCGTAAATGGTTTGTATATGGTATCTAAAAATGAAGACTGTAGCAAAAAAGAATTTGCTTTCTATCGTAAAAAAACAGCTGCAACAAATCTTTCTATAGATGATATTTCAACTGAATACATACAAAACTCTTCAATCTTATATGCAACAGGTGTTACTCAATCTCTTTCAATATCTGCAAGAGAAGCTGTTAAAGAAGCTTTTAGAATAGCAAAAGAAAACAATATTTTAACAGCTTATGACCCTAATTATACTTCTAAAATATGGTCAGAAGATGAGGCAAAAGAAGCTTTTGAAGAGATTGTTGAATATCTTGATATTATTTTCTTAAATGTTAGGTATGACTCCAAAATAGTTATTGAAGCTGAATCTATTGATAATGCAATTAAACATTTATTGGATAAGGGTATCTCAACAGTTATTGTTAAATCAGCATTAGAAAAAGGTTATTATGTTGGATATCAAGGCAAGGTAGAATTTATCAAATTTATAAATGAAGATGTTGTTGATGATACTGGTGCTGGTGATGCCTTTAATGGTGGAGTTTTGCACGGTATTGCTTCTGGCATGTCTCCATATAAAGCTGTAAGTTTAGGTTCTATTGTTGCTGGTCTTCAAGTTAAAAACTATGGGGCAATTAAATCAATTCCAACAAAAGAAGAAGTTTATAAAATTTTAAAAGGTCAAAATGACTAAAAAGATTTGTATTTCTGGATATTATGGTTTTGATAATTTTGGTGACGAAACTATCTTAAAAGTTTTAGTTGAAAATCTAAAAAAATTCGATTGTAATCCAGAAATAACTGTTTTTTCTTCTAATCCAGATAAAACTTCAACTAGGCTAAATGTTAAAAGTGTGCGTTCATTTGATTTGTTTGGAGTTATAAAGTCACTTTTAAAGTCAGACTGTTTAATATCTGGTGGTGGAAGTCTATTGCAAGATGTAACTAGCAAAAAGAGTTTGATTTATTATTTAGGTGTTATTGGTTTAGCACAATTATTCGGTAAAAAGACCATTATTTTTGCTCAAGGTATTGGACCAATAAAAGATAAAAAATTAGAAAAGTTAACAGCTTCTATTTTAAAAAGAGCAAAATTAATTACAGTTAGAGATGATAATAGCTTAAAACTTTTAAATTCTTGGGGCGTTAATCCTATTAAATGTAATGACCCAGTTTGGAATATTAGTGTTGAACAAAAAAATAATACTGGCAAAATTGGTATTCAATTAAGAGATTTTCCAACATTAACTAATGAATTTATTATTGAACTGGCAAATAGTATAAATAAATATTTTTCAGAAAAAGAAGTTTGCATTTTGTCTTTGCAAAATCATTTAGACCTAGACCCTTGTAATAAATTAAAAGATGAATTACTCAAAATCAATTCAAATATAAATGCAAAAGTTATTGAAAATATTTCAAATGATAGAGTTATTAATGATATTTCAAACTTAGAAATATTAATTGCAATGCGTTTTCATGCTTGTTTAATAGGTTTAAAAGCTGGTGTAAAAGTTATTCCAATAAACTACGATATTAAAGTTGAAACCTTAGCAAAAGAGTTTGGTTTAAATACAATTTCATTAAAAAATAATGAGGACATCAAAACAGCAATCGAAAATGCTAGTATGGGAAATAGCGAAAAAGCAAAAGAAAAACTTTTTGATTTTGCTTTGTTAGAAGAAAATATATAAAATAAAAAATTTAATGAAATTCTTTATTCATCAACTTCTTCAATTTTCCAAGGATTTACAAGCCCTTCAAAATTATTAGGGAATTGATATTTCATAACTTGATTCCATTTAAAACGGTACGCATCCTTTTCTTGACTTGCTCTAACAAGCGCATCAATACAATAAAATTTTTGTGGTGGAGGGCAAATTATTATTCTCTTATGTGGGAATAATTCTTTTACTTTTCTAACAGCAGGGACATAATCATTATCACCACTTAAAATATATGCATCATCAAATTCATCAAGGAAAGCTTTTTCTAGTAGTGTAATTGCAATATTTACATCTGTGTGTTTTTCTTCGTGTTTTAATATTTTTTCATTTGGTTTTCTCTGTTTACAATTAGAACAAGGAGGAAGTTCTTTCTTTTTAAATTCCCCTAATATAATTTTAACTCCGGTTTTTTTCAATGCATTAATATAACATTCATGACGATTTTTAGGTTCATCACCACGCCAATCTGCAATTGCTGAAAAATAAATAATTTCAAAATGAGAATCATCTGAATAGTTTTGATATTTACGCAAAGATTCTTCTATCATAGCTTGATAATTTAACCATTTAACACATTTTTTGTTATTTTGTTGATACTTTTTTAATCTATGATAATAATTGAAACCATCAATTAAAACTAAAATCTTTGTCATAATGCCTTTTTCACTTGATATAGCGTATTAATTATAGCACAAAAACGCAAACGACAGGCAAATGCCTGTCATTTGAACCGTATTAACGGCGAGTATATTTTTTAAATCTATGATTCAATCACTATATTGACATTTTATCATACTACGAAAAATTTATAAACCCTAGAGATTATTTTTTTATAGTATGAAAGTTAAAAATTATTTTCTAGATAATAATTATAATAATCAAAACATAAGTAATTACTACTTACAAATGATGTATTCTAATAATTCAAATGTTAAGCTTTGTTAAGCTGATATTGCTATAATCGAAGGAAGAGTCATGACTGAAGAGAGAAAAGGTTTTTATTTTGAGCTATTAGATTTGTTGGAACAAGACCCAGAAAAAAGATTTTATGCTGATAATGGGAAGGATTTATTAAGAAACAAAATCTATGAATGTGCTATGAAGATGGATAAAGACTTAATTAAGCTACTTTTATCTAATGATAGGATGAAAGAAAAGTTCTTTACTGATATTGATGGTACATTGGTTTTTGATAAAACTGCGTTTGGTTGGGCAATAAATAACAAAGCTTTTCTTCAAGATTCATATACTAGGTTTAAAAATACTATTGGTTTAATAGATAGTAAAGAACAATTTATCTTTTCTAAGAATGATGTAGTATTATCGTTCCCTTACAAAGATTGTGTCCTAGAAGGTGGACAAACTAAAGAAGACCAGAAAAGAGAAGAAATCTATTATAACGAGTTATTGGCTCCAGATGATATTGATAGATTACTTGCTCCAAAAGTATTTACTAACATGAAACGCTATACGAAGGATGGCGAAGAGTCTCTAACTAAATTTAAAGATAGTGATAACTTATTAATTAAAGGAAATAATTTATTAGCTTTATCATCATTACTTAAAAGATATGAAGGTTGTGTAAAATGTATATACATTGACCCTCCGTACAATACTGGAGGTGATAGTTTTAATTATAATGACAGTTTTAATCATTCTAGTTGGTTAACATTTATGAGAAATAGATTGGTTTTAGCAAGAAAGTTATTAAACGAAAAAGGTACTTTGTTTATTAGTTTAGATGATAAGGAAGCTCACTATTGTAAAATTCTTGCTGATGAAATTTTTGGAAGAGAAAATTTTATTGCAGACATTTGTCACAAAGCAAGAGGCTCAATTTCTAACGATAAAATTATTTCCTCAAACCATAATCATATATTATTTTATGCTAAAAATGAAAGATTAATCTTTGCGGAAAAAGAATCTTATGGTATTTCTAAAGATTTAAGTACATTTACAGAGAAGGATGACAATGGCTATTACAAATTAGTACCAGTAGATGGTCCAGGAGGAGCAAATAAAGGAAATCCTTATTATGAATTTTGTGGAATAACTAATTATTGGCGTTTCTCTCAAAAAACAATGCAAGAAATGTATGAAAATGGTTTAATTGTAAAAAAAGGCAATTCTTTGCAACAGAAATACTATAAATCAAAAGCAGAACAACAAAGACAAACTATCACAACTTGGTGGGATGAAGGATATTTAACATCGAGTGCAACTTCTCAATTAAAAAAAGTAATGGGTGAAGATTGTTTTAAAAATCCTAAAAACGAAAGTTTAATAGAGTTAATTTTAGAATTTGCAACAAAAGAGAATGATTTGGTCTTGGATTATCATTTGGGCTCTGGTACAACTTGCGTTGTAGCACACAAAATGAAAAGAAAATATATTGGTATAGAGCAGCTTGAATATGGTAAAAACTCTCCAAAGCATAGATTACAAAAAGTTATACAAAATAATGATAATGATTTAATCTCTAAATATCATAATTGGCAAGGTGGTGGTAGCTTTGTTTATTGTGAGTTAAAAGAGCTTAATCACAAGTATATAAATCAAATCCAAGATGCAGATGATAGCAAGTTGAATGAATTATATCAAGAGATTATCAACTCAGAATTTATTAGCTACAAAGCGGATATAAACAAACTAAAAGAGTCTGATAAGGATTATCAAGAACTTGATATAGAAGAAAAACGTAGATTTTTAATTGAGATACTAGATAAAAACCTTCTATATGTAAATTACTGTGATATGGAAGATGAAGAGCTTGCCGTAACAGATGAAGAGAAAGCGTTTGCAAGAAGTTTTTATGGTGAGGAATAGACATGGGAACTTTCTTATTTGATGAAATCAATACGCTCAAAGAATACGCACCAGAAGCATATAAGGAACTACCTAATTATGTAGTAAAAAACCTTACTCAAAAATATTCAATTAGACCATATCAAGAGATGGCTTTTAGAAACTTTATAACCTACTTTGAGAATGAAAGATTATGTCGTAAACCATCGCAAGTGTTATTCCACATGGCGACTGGTAGTGGTAAGACTCTCATAATGGCTGGATTGATACTATATCTTTATAAAAAAGGTTATAGAAACTTTTTATTCTTTGTTAATACAGACAATATCGTACAAAAAACTAAAGATAACTTTATCAATCAGACATCTAGTAAATATTTATTTAATGATGAAATTAATATAGATGGCGAACAAATCAAAGTTCGTACAGTAGAGAATTTTCAAGGCTGCAATAGAGAAGATATAAATATTTGTTTTACAACTATTCAAGGTTTGCATATGAGCCTCAACCAGTTTAAAGAAAATGGACTTACTGATGATGACTTTGCAGAAAAGAAAATTGTGCTTATAGCTGATGAAGCCCATCACTTAAACATAGAAACTAAGAAGGGTTTATCTAAAGCAGAGAAAGAAGACAAAAGCAACTGGGAAACTACTGTAAACAGAATATTTAATGCTGATAGAGATAATGTGTTGCTTGAATTTACTGCAACTTGCGACTTAAAGAATCCGTATATCAATAGTGAGTATGAAAAGAAAATTATTGTTGACTATCCTTTGAGAAAGTTTAGAGAAGACCGTTATTCAAAAGAGGTGAAGACTTTTCAATCTCATGTACCTTTAATTGATAGAGTGTTGCAATCAATCTTATTAAGTCAATATAGATTAAAACTGTTTCAAGATAATAAGAAAACAATTAAACCGGTTATCTTGTTTAAGAGTGATAAGATTGAAACAAGTAAAAAGTTCTATACAGAAGACTTTAGGCCGCTTATTGATAAGCTATCAGAAGCAGACCTAATAAGAATAAAAACACAAAATAATCATCCTTTACTTGTTAGGATGTTTGAATATTTTGATAAGAACTTATCACTAGAAGAATTAATAGCAGAAATTAAAGAAGATTTTTCAGATGAAAAGTGTGTTTCAGTAAACAGCAAAGAAGAAAAGGGAAACTACCAGCTACAAATTAACTCATTAGAGGATAGAAACAATTTAATACGTTGTATTTTTGCAGTTGACCAATTAAATGAAGGTTGGGATGTTCTTAATTTATTCGACATAGTAAGACTTTATGAAACACGAAGTGCAGAAAGATACGGCGGACCTGGAAGACAAACTATTCAAGAAGCTCAGTTAATCGGTCGTGGAGCTAGATATTGTCCTTTTGCAACAACAGATGAATCTGAAAGATTCTTACGAAAATTTGATGAAGATATCGACAATGAATTAAGAGTTTGTGAAACTCTTTATTATCATTGCCAGCACGATTCTCTATATATTAGTGAGTTAAGGACTGCCATGAGAGAAACTGGATTATTGCCAGATAATATTCAAGAATGTTCTTATATCCTAAAGGAAGATTTTAAGAAAGATAGCTTATATCAACAAGGTTTAGTTTTTGAGAATGAAAGAGTTGTTAAATCAAGAACTGCTATTACTGAATTGTTGCCATCCGTTCGTAATGCTAATTATAACTATGACTTATCGGCTGGAGCTTCAAGCACAACTACATTACTTGAAAATTCAGAAGATGATACAAGTATTTGTGAAAGAGGTATTTTAAAGGAAGTTGTAATATCCGACATTCCTTATCCGATAGTTCACAAGGCATTAAGACAACATAGCATATTCAAATTTAATACACTTAAACAATATTATCCTAACCTTACTTCTATCAGACAATTTATTACAGACCCAAAATATTTAGGCAATATTAAGTTAAGCATTAGAATTAGTGATAGTAATATTTCAAATGAACAGCTATATTTAGCTTGTAAATATACACTAGGGAAAATCTCTAATAAAATATCTGATATTGAAGAAACTTACGAAGGTACAAAGGAATTCAAGCCAAGAAAACTTTGTGAAGTATTTAGAGATAAAACGGTAAGTTATACAGACCCTAAAGGTGATGGGCAAGGTATTTCACAAACTCACGGTGCAATATCCGAACACTTAAAGGTTAATTTGTCCGATGAAGATTGGTTTGTATTTACTGATAACTACGGAACAAGTGAAGAAAAAGAGTTTGTAGCTTACTTCAAAGACCGTGTAGCAGACCTTCAGAAGAAATATGATAAAGTCTATTTAATAAGGAATGAAAGACAATTAAAATTATTCTCTTTCAATGGTGGTGAACGTTTTGAGCCAGACTATGTTCTTATGATGACTAAGCAAAACGGTAATATTACAGACCAGTATCAGATTTTCATTGAGCCAAAAGGTTCTCACTTGTTTGAAAAAGACGCTTGGAAAGAAGAGTTCTTACTAGAACTTGAAGAATCTGGAGTGCCAGTTAAAACATTAGTTGATGATAATAATTATAAAATTATTGGCTTCCCATTCTTCAATGTAGCTGACAGACAAGCTCAATTTAATGAAACGATGAGTAGATTATAATCCTTTGCAAACACTATGGGAACAGAATAAAAAATTGTTTAAAGCACGTTATTACAAACAAAAAAGACGGATTTTATAATCCGTCTTTTATGACCTCTATTCACATTTACATAAAACCTCATAATAGCCTTGTGGATGTTCACATACTGGGCATTTTTCTGGTGGCATTTTTGCTTCAGATATGTAGCCACAATGAGAACAAATCCATTTGGCAACTTCATCACGTTTAAACATCATATTATTTTCTAATCTTTCATATAATTTAGAATATCTTTTACTATGACGTTCTTCTATTGTAGCTATGTTGTAAAATGCTTCAGATATCTTTTTAAAGCCTTCTTCTTTAGCAATTCTACCAAATTTTGGATATAAAAGAGAATGTTCTTCTTCTTCATATTTTGCTGCACATAATAAATTAGCTTTAGTATCTCCATAGCAACTTGGGTAACTTGCATTTTGAATAATTACATCCTCACCATCTAAGAATTTATAATAAACTTCAGCGTGTTCCTTTTCATTCATTGCGGTAAGGATGAAAGTGTCTGATATTTCAATTAATCCTTCTTTTTTGGCGATAGAAGCAAAAATACAATAACGATTACGAGCCATTGATTCACCGGCAAAGGCTTTCATTAAATTTTCTCTTGTTTGAGTTCCTTTTAACGATTTTTTATCCATAATTTAAATCCTCCACTATATTTATAAGTAAAGAGTTTATGTTGTATAATGACTACTATGGCTAAACTAATAGAATATAAAGTTAATACCGGTAAATATAATATGGACTATGATTCTTTTCTTCTTGATGAAGCAATCAAAAATGAAGAAAAAGAACCAATAATTAGATTTTATGGATGGTCGCCGGCATGTGTATCGTTAGGCAGAAATCAAGCGTTGTTCCATATAAATACAGAATATTGTGAAGCCAATAAAATAGATATTGTAAAACGTGTAACTGGTGGTCGTGGTTTATTGCACGATGATGAGGTAACATATTCTTTTATCTGTCCTTGTGATTTTTTAAATAATGGTGAAAGTGTTATCTCTTCATACAAAGAAATTTCTTCTGCAATAATAGAAGGGTTTAAGAACATCAATATAGAACTTGAATTAGGTGGTAAGAAAAAGGTGGAAGCTTCACACGATTATTGCATGCTTTTATCCACTGGTGCAGATTTATCATTTAATGGAACAAAATTAATTGGTTCTGCACAGTTTAGAAAACAATGTTATATTCTTCAACATGGTTCTATATTATTTAGCTATGATAAAAATGTTATTGAAAATATATTCAATGAAAAAACACAAGAAAACTCTATAACTTGCATTAAAGAAATTAACGAAGCTCTAACAAGAGAAGATATTATAAATGCGATGACAAAAGGTTTTAAAGACTATTTTTCTATGATTTATAACCAAATTTAGCAACATAATATCTAGAAGACTCACTTAAAACCTTATGGATTTTCTTTTCATCTTCTTCAGTAGCTGCTGTAATAAAGTGTTTTTCGACAGTTTCTCTTGGGTTTACATAAAAATCAGCTGTAGTAAAAATAACTTTTTTAGGGTTATTTTTAAACTCATCTTTGTATTCATCGTCTAATTTTCTAGCAAAGTTTTTTGTAGCGTTCCAAACTGTACCGTCAATTTTTTCTTTATATTTTGGCTTACTAGATAACCAATATTCTCTTAAATTGTGATTTCCGCCGTCACCATTTGAATCTGGAAAAGAAAGACTAACTTCATCTTTAAGTGGAAGTTGTGCACCTGGTTTATCTAATCTAAATACCATTAATGAACCAAAAGATACAGGAGGAATTCTCATTGATTTTACCTTATTTGCCTACTTTGTAACTAGACAAAAACATGTGAAAAAAAAACTTGCTACTTAATTATGAAATTGCTTAAAAATCTGATACAATAGCTATAGAAATACTATTTTTGAGGTTATTTATGAATAATATAAAAAAAATACAGGTGGAATATCCTTATTTAGAAAAGCCTGTTGAAATATATGAACGTGAATGTGGTCATAAAATTGTTTTTGCATACAAAAAAGGTGCTTTAATAAATATTAGTAGTTGGGTTAAAACTGGTTCAATAAATGAAAATGACGAAAATAACGGAATTTCTCACTTTTTAGAACACTTAATGTTTAAAGGCACATCAAAACATAAAGCTGGCGAATTTGATAGAATTTTAGAAGCTCGTGGTGCTGCGGTAAATGCTGCAACTTGGAAAGACTATACTTTTTACTATGTAACTATTCCTCAAGGTAGTGATGACCGTAACTTCAAGGATACTCTTGAATTACATTCAGATATGATGTTAGACCCAATAGTGCCAGAGCATGAGATTGGTGCGCCATTCGATTTAAATAACCCAGAAATAAAAACAAAAAGGGAACGTCACGTTGTTATTGAAGAAATCAAAATGCGTAAAGACCAACCTTGGACTCAAGTTTATAATCAATTAAACAAAAATATGTATACTTCTCACCCTTATAGAAGAGATGTTATAGGTACAGAACAAATCATCTCAACTATTCCGAGAGAAAGTATTCTTGATTATTACAAAATGCACTACACACCAAATAATATTACAACTATTATTGTTGGTGATTTAAATCCAGAAGAAGTTATACCAATGGTTGCTAATGCTTTTGATTTTAAAGGTCGTGCAAATAAGCAAAATGAAAACTACACAATAGATAAACCAACACAAGAAACAAAATATATTGAATCTTACTCAAATATAAATACTGGTTTCTTGATGTTTGGGTATCTTGGTGCAAAGGCTGTTGATACTAAAGCATCATTAGTTATGGAAATGTTAGCTCTAATCTTGGGGCAAGGTCAAAGTTCAAGACTTTATCAAGAACTAATAGAAAAAGCTGAAAAACAAATCTTTAATGTTGTTGCAACTGACTACTATCATTTTAGAGACGGTGGAAACTTTATGATAGAAGCTAACTTTAAACCAGATGATAAAGATGAAGCTATTAATTTATTGAAAAATCAAATTAAAAACTTATTAGAAAATGGTATTACTGAGCAAGAATTAAGAAAAGCTAAAAAGAAATTAAAATGTAGCTTTGCTGCAAATGCAGAAACAGTTTCAGAAATAGCAGAAACTATTGGTTTTTACATGACAGTTTGCGAAAAACTAGAATGTGTTAATGAGTATGTTCAAATTCTTGAAAATATTACACTTGAAGAAGTTAAAGAAATAGCAAATGAATACTTAGATTTAAACAAGGCAGTAATTTCTGTGTTAATGCCTGAACCATATAATAGAGGATAAATCATGGAAAGATATACTTTAAAAAACGGGATAAAAACAATAATCAAAAAAAATAATAATACACCAAGAACTGCTGTTGTTTTATTTTCAAAGTTGAATAAAGATGAAGAAAAAGCTGGTTTGTATTATTTATTAACTCAAATGCTTTTTCAAGGCACAAAAAGTAGAACTTCTGAAGAATTAGCTAATGAATTAGATGAAAATGCAATCGAACTAAATGTGGAAAAAAAGGCGGATTATATTAGATTTAAGCTTTTATGTTTGAATGAGGATATTAATCAAGCACTTGAAATAATGCAAGATATTATAGAAAATTCAACCTTTAACGATTTTGAAAAAGAAATTGAAAAAATAAAAGGTGAATTTGAAGCTGATTTAGATTCTGCAAAAGTTAAAGCTCAAGATGAATATTATAGAACAATCTTCCCTAACCACGCATATGGTGTTGGTAGAAATGAGATTTTAAAAGCGATTGGCTCAATAACAAAAGAAGATTTGATGTCTGTTTATGATGACATTAAGTATTCAATGCAAAAAAATATTGTTGTTGTAGGTGATATAGATAAAGAAGTAATAATTCCTTTGTTAGAAAATCATTTGGGTGATTTAAAAGTATCAGATGAACAATCTGAAAGAAAAGAACTAGAACCTTTAACTGAAAATGTTGTTTCTATTGTTGAAAAAGAAGATGCAAACCAAGCACAAATATTCCAAGGTTGGAGAGTTCCTTCAGTATTATCAGAAGATTATCCAGTTCTATCTTTAATCAATACAATTATGGGTGCTTCTGGATTAAGTTCAAGATTATTCCTTGAATTAAGAGAGAAGCAAGGTCTAGCGTATACTGTAAGAAGCGTGAATGAACCTATGGGTTTAGGTGGTCACTTCTTTGTTTATATAGGTACAGAACCTAAAAATATTCAAGTTTCTATTAATGGCTTCAAAAAAGAAATGGAAAAAATAATGACAGAACCCGTTTCTGATGAAGAATTAGAAAATGCTAAAAATAATGCTATAGGTAAAAGACAATTCTATTATCAAACAAACTTGATTGAAGCATTAACAATTGGGTATTACGAGTTTTCTGGTCTTGGTTATGATTTTGAAGAAAAGTTAATAAACGCAATAAAATTAACAACTAAAGAACAAATAATGGCAGTTGCTTCTAAATATTTATCAAACAACAATGCACTATGCGTTTTGGCACCTAAAAAATATTTAGAAGAAGCTAACTTGATTAAATAAAATTGAAAAAACTATTCAAATTGTGATAAAATCAACTAAGAAGATATGAATAACGTTAATACAGATAATAAAAAAATAAAAAAAGAAATAGAAAAGTTTCAAAAATCTGGTAATATTCAAAAAGCCATTGAAGCTTGCAAAGGGGCTATTCTTAATGATGAAAATAATGCTGAGTTACATATAAAACTTGGCGATTTATATATGGAATGGCACTTAGATATTCATCAAATAAAGCAATATGTTGATGATGCAATTACAGAATACCAACGTGCGTTAGAATCTTGTGTAAATTCTGCTGAAATTTATTACAAGATAGCAATGGCGTTCTATTATAAAAGAGAGTTAGACAAAGCAATAAATTACTTTAAATTAGCACTTGAGCATAATACAAAGCTATCAGAAGCACATTTTATGATTGCTGAAATTTTTATGAAAAAAGGTGATTTTTTAGAGTCAAAAGAATCTGCAATGCGTGCTATACAAATTGCACCATTCTCTTCTTCAAGAGCATATTATCTAGTTTATAATCTTTTATCATTATCGAATAAGTCTAATTGGTTTAATAAATATTCTAAGCTTGTTGCATCGTTTTTTACTTTACCATTTGATAAATATGCACTTAAAGAAGTAGCTAGAAGACTTTCATATCTTAAATTTTTACCAACTCTTTTAAAAACTTCTATGATGATTTTTTTAAAGGGTTTTAATCAAGAAGTGTTAGATATTTATAGAGAAACCATTGATAAAGCTCCAGGGTTTGTTGAATTATACATTAATCTTGGTCGTGTTTATTATGAATTAAAACGCTATGATGATGCTATTTGTGAATACAAAATGGCGATATGGTTAGATAGCTTGAATGTTAGAGCTTATTACTATCTATGCCAGTTGTATGAAGAACAAAGAGATTTTGATAACGCTATTGATACTTGTGAAAAATTAATTGAGCTTCAACCACATGTTGCGGATTTCCATTGTAAATTAGCACAGTATTTATACTTAAAAGGTGATATTGATGAAGCCGTTGAACATTATCAAACAGCAATTACTTTAAATCCAAACCCTCAATGGACAAGTGTTGTGGCTCAAACTTTAGGTTTTATTTTCCAAGAAAATACAAAAGATTTAGATGCGGCAATTAGTTCATATCAACACGCATACAATTTAAATCCAAATGATATAGATATTTATTTGAATTTAGGTAATGTATTCTTTGAAAAAGGTTCATATGAAAATGCGTTAGTTGTATATAAAAAAGCACTAGAAACATCTCCACATAGTGCTAGATTACATTGTAATTTAGGCTATTTATATTGGGGTAAAGGTAATATCGAAGAAGCAATAAAAGAATATGAAAAAGCTATAAAATACGATAGTACTTATGATATTGCATATAATAATTTAGGTGTTATTTATCTTGATGATTTAGGTAGAATTAAAAAAGCTATCGAATTATTTGAAGCTGCAAGAAAACATAATCCTAATTACGCATTAGCACATTATAATTTAGCACGTTCAATTGCAATTACTGGTGATAAAATTGAAGCTGCTAAATTATATCAAATAGCTATGGATATTAATACATATACTCAAGAGCTTGACCCTGCTGATATAGAAGAAAAAATTCAAGATTTATTTATTTAGTGGGAGATTTAAAAGTGGAATATACTCAAGAAATAAGAATTTTATACAGTGATACAGATTCTTATGGCGTTGTATGGCATGGTGCATATACAAAATGGTTTGAAGCAGCAAGGGTTGGTCTAGTAGAACAACTAGGATTAGAGCTTGAAACACTTGAAAATAGTGGAATTGTATTCCCCGTTGTTGAGATGAATATTCGCTATAAATCTTCTGCAAAAATGAATGAAAGAATTGTTATTAAAACAAAAATTGCAGAACTAAAGCCGTTAAGCATTACTTTTGAACATAAAGTTTATGAACAAAAAACAAATACTTTAAGAGTAGTTGCACATACAACAATTGTTGTTATAGATTCTAAAACTGGTAAAATGTTCAGAAAAATGCCAGAGGATATGTATAATAAATTTTTATCTGCTGTTTAATTACATAAATAATGTTATGAGTACTATAAAAACAAAACTAAAAATATTTAATTTCTCAACCGGTGTTTTCTACTACGTGAAAACAATGGTATCGAAATCAAATATTATTTAGTTTTGAAAAGAGTTGAATAAAATAAAAT
>JAFTSM010000042.1 GCA_017467305.1 Candidatus Gastranaerophilales bacterium | reverse complement strand
CTACCCTGTAGTAATGAAAATGACTTCTAAAACAACATCTCACAAAACTGATGTTGGCGGTGTAAGAGTTAACATTCAATCAGAAGAACAATTAAGAGCTGAATATGCTGACTTAATTGCAAAATTAACAGAAAAAGGCTTAATTGATGGTTTAGAAGGTGTAATCATTCAAGAAATGGTTAAAGGTAACCGTGAAATGGTTTGTGGTATTGCTACAGACCCACAATATGGTCCAATGATGATGTTTGGTCTTGGTGGTGTATTCGTTGAAGCACTTAAAGACGTAACATTCAGAATTGCTCCTTTAACAGACATTGATGCTAAAGAAATGATTGAATCTGTTAAAGCTTATAAATTATTACAAGGTGCGAGAGGTACAAAACCAGCACAAATGGAACAAATCCAAGAAACATTATTGAGATTATCTCAATTGGTAACTGACTTTAAATTTATTGATGAACTAGATATCAACCCATTATTAATTTCAGAAAAAACTGGTGAAGGTATCGCAGTAGACGGTAGAATTAAAGTTAGAATGGCTGAAGCACAAGAAGCATTAAAAGATTGCTGTACTTGTGGTTGTAACTGCCACTGCTAATTAAAAGCTATAAAGTAAAAGAGCCACTCAACTGAGTGGCTCTTTTTATGTGTTATTGAAACATATTTAAATATCTTTTATCCTCTTGATTTGGATGTTGAAAATCACCTTCTTGTTGAGGACCAGATTCTAATCCTGTTGTTGGATGTAAGTGGAATTGAGGGTCGCCTTCTTTTTGTGGGCCAGTCATAGTACCAGTTTCTGGATTAATTAAGTTTTGCATATTCATTTCTTGGTTAGAACCTTCATTGCCTCTGAAGAAGTTCATAATTGAACTTAAAAATGAGTTGTTACTATCAGTTTGACCACCAAATAATTTTGCTTCTAAATCACTTATTTCTGATTGAATACTTGATATATCTTGTGTTTCTCTGTTGTTATATCCACCAAATGAACCGATTGAAGATATTTCACTTTGTGCTTGTGGGTCACCATATTTCGATTTTAACTCTGCTTTTGCCTCTTCTACTGAAATTCCATTTTGTTCTGCATATACTTTTGCATATTCATCTGGATTTTGTCTTACTTGTTGTGTTTGTCCGCCGAAACTGTTAATTGAATTAATCATTTTAATTTCCTCTTTTGTTTATCTACATTTATATAAACGATTTTATTTTTAGTGAAATAATAGTCCTAGAGAACTAAATTTGAATTACATTATTGTTGATGTTGTGCAATTTTTTCGTTCAAACGATTGATATACTCTAGTTCTTCTTCTTTTGTCAAAGCTGCAATTTTTTCATCTGAAAGTTTGAATTCATTTTTTAGAAATTTATATAAAGTTTTATCAGAGTATTCTTTGATTCTGTTAGTGGTTTTTTCTTCAGTGTTTGTTGATGTATTCTCAGAATCTGTTTCATCATTTTCTGTTGTTGTTTCAGCAGTAGTTGTTGATGTGTTTGAAGAATTAGTTGTTTCTGTTGATTCTGGTTTGCCGAATAAAATTTCCTCTAAGCTAGCAATTTCATCTTTTAAACTTGCGATTTCTTCTTGTAAACTTGTGAAATCTACAGTACAAGTACTTCCAAAATTTCCACATGAAAAAATATTTGATGAAGAATTTTGTTGTTGTGGGTCACCATATTTAGCTTTTAACTCTGCTTTTGCTTCTTCAAATGAAAGACCATTTTGTTCTGCATATTGTTTTGCATAATCATCTGGATTTTGTCTTACTTGTTGT
The DNA here is from genome assembly GCA_017467305.1 of Candidatus Gastranaerophilales bacterium. Classification (GTDB taxonomy): domain Bacteria; phylum Cyanobacteriota; class Vampirovibrionia; order Gastranaerophilales; family Gastranaerophilaceae; genus Avigastranaerophilus. The sequence goes on along the minus strand of JAFTSM010000042.1, from coordinate 61,908 downwards.
GTTTGTCCGCCGAAACCATTAACTAAATTAAACATTTTAAATCTCCTCTTTTTGTTTATCCTCTTCTATATAAAAGAATTTTAAAAAGGAGAAATAATAGTCCTAGAGAACTAACTTTTATTTTTAATCTAACAAATTATTTTTTAGTGCAAAAACTGCGATTTGTGTTCTATCTTTTACTGCTAGTTTTGTTAAAAGGCTTGCAATATGGTTTTTTACAGTATTTTGAGAAATAATCAATTGTTCTGCAATCTCTGTATTCGAATGTCCGTCTGCAACAAGTTTTAAAACATTTCTTTCACGTTCTGTTATATTGTAATCTTCTGTTGTTTTCTTTGTTTCTTCTTGTTTTTTATCTATATTTTTTAAGACATCAAAAATATAACCAGCAATTTGGCTATCAATCCAAATACCACCGTCAGAAACAATATTGAATACTTTTATAAGTTCATTCATTTTGATTTGTTTTACGCAATATGCATTTGCACCGAAAGAAAAAGCATCTAAAACTTTATCTTTCTGGTCGTGATTAGAAAGTATTGTTATTAATATATTAGGATTGAATTTTTTTATTTCTTTAGTTGCTTCTAAACCATTCATTATAGGCATATCGATATCCATCAAAATAATATCTGGAGTATTAGTTTTAACGTATTCAACTGCCTCTTTACCGTTATCAAATGCGCCTAAAAAGTTTATTTCTTCACGTCTTTTTAACTCATAAGAAAGAGTTTGTTTTGTAAATGGATCATCTTCAACCAATAATAAATTATATTTTTTCATTTTTATCCCTTGTTGGTAGTTCAATTATAAATTTTGTATATTTATCTAGTTCACTCTCAATCTGGATAGTACCACCATTTTGAGTTATTAAATCTTTTACTATATAAAGTCCTAGTCCAGAAACAATTTTTTTTCTTGATTTATTTGAAGAAGAATATTTCTCAAATATATGTTTTATTGTCTCTTCATCGATACCAGCACCGTTGTCTTCAATTAAAATTCTTGTTTTATTTGAACCAATAATTCCTTTTATACTAATTGTTTTATTGTTTTCAATATTTTCTATTGAATTAGAAATTAAATTCATCATTATTCTATTAATTGAAATAAAATCTGCATAGACAATAAAATTATCATTGATTCTATTTTTAATTGTGATATTTTTTTTGTCTGCCATTGGTTTCAATTCTTTAATAATTGAATTTGTAATTTTATATAAATTGATTTCTGTTTTATCAATATTTATTTTCTTTTCGTTATAAGCTTCAAGAATAAGATTAATCATTTTTAAATAGGTTTCATTATTAGCCATCATTCCTTCTAAAAGCTCGTGGTTATTAAACTCATCTTGTAGGATTGAAATAGCTCTTTCTTGGGCAACAATAGGTGCTCTTAAATCGTGAGCTATTGTTTGAATAAAGTTATTTTGTAATTTTTCTTTTTCTTTTAAGCCATCTACCATATCATTTAAAGTATTAAATGTTTCATTTATTGCTTTATTTTCACTATTGTTTTCAAATTTTGTTTCTAACCTTCCTTCTTTAATCTCTTTTAAATTTTCTTGAATTAAAGTTAATGGGGTTACAAAAGATTTATCAATATATTTTAAGAAGCACAATATGAAAATAGAACTAACACCAAGAATAAACAATAAAGGAATTGCGATTGGAGGTTCTTGTTGATTATTTTGTTGTATTGGTGGCATTGATGGTTGATGATGTGGATAATCAAACATAAAATCTTCTTGTTGTGGCATCATTTGAGGCGCATTAGGTTGCATACCTTGTTTTTGAAAAAAGACTAATGAGAAAAACATAACAGATATTGTTATGATAAATAAGCAATAGAATTTTAAGATAAACTTCCACATAGCTCAATTATATTCTATATTGGGGTTTTCTACAATTAGAAATAAATTGATATAAGATTTGATTTTACATAAGAAATATTATTGTTATATCTTTGCGAACGATGTGGCAAACTCGATGAGTAAAATAATAAAAAATAAAATATTCTGCTAGATATTGTTTTCTTATAATACTAAACTCAGCCCAAAGCTACGCTAAAGTTACTTAGTAACCGCTCCGCTATGTAATTGCTTCGCTAAGTATTCTTACAGAAAAAAATATATGCTATCATATTTTATTTTTTATTACATTTTTTCATTCAAAACTAAAAAATATTTTATTTCGAGACCATTGTTTTCACGTAGTAGAAAACACCGGTTGAGAAATTAAATATTTTTAGTTTTGTTTTATTTTCATACTCATAATATTTCTTATGTAATAACTAGCGTAAAAGAAAAATAAGCATATAATAGTTATTATATAGTTAATTGGGAAATATATATGTCTGAAAATAAGAAAAAAGTAATTTGTGTATATTGTTCATCAAGCAATAATTTGCCAGAAAAGTTTTATATTATGTCAAAAGAACTTGGAGAAAAAATTGGCAAAAATAGCTACAATATGGTCTATGGTGGTACAACTGTTGGCATGATGGGGGTTATTGCAAATAATGCTCTTGAAAATGGCGCAGAGGTTATTGGGGTAATTCCAGAACGTATTGAATCCTTCGGTTTGAAACATCCAGCACTAGCAAAAGTTGTTGTAACAAAGGATATGCGTGAACGTAAAGCTACAATGGAACAATATGCAGACGTATTTGTATCTGCACCAGGTGGGTTTGGTACTTTTGAAGAAGTTTTTGAAATTCTTGTTGCAAAACAACTTGGTTATCACGATAAACCAGTTATCTTTTTAAACTTTGATGGCTATTACGATAATATGCTAAAGATGTTTGATACTTTATATGAAAATAAATTTGCAAAAGAAGAAATGAAATCACTCTATTTTATTGCAAATACAGTTGATGAAGTTTTTGAATATATCAAAACTTATAAACCAATGGAATTTGTACATAAATGGTAGTCTAAACTTCTACAAACTTAATGTAAAACTCTGATTTTTCACGAACAAAGAGCATCTCAGGATGCTTTTCGCTCTTATATAAAACCATAACTTGGTTATCATTTGCATTTGTGCAATTGATAACATCTTCACGAACTACTTCGTAAATATTTCCGTTTTTTATATTTCTAAACTTTTTGGAAGACATAAATATACTCATGTTTGAAGATATAGAAGCCACCATTTAATGCACGATAACGCCATAGATTAGCGGTCTTACCTTTTGCTCTTTCGTTACCTTCCATATTTTTTACGATAACAGCTTTCATTTTAAAGCCTAATTCTCTCATTTTTGCGGCACAATCTGCACCAAGTGGAACTATTTCGCCATTTGCATATTTATCACCAATGATTAACGCTGCAAATCTACCTTTTTCAAGCATATCGTAACCGTTTTTGGCAACCTTTTGGAATAAATCATAAAACTCTTCTGTAGTTGCACAGTTTGATAAATCTTCTTTTCTGTCTGAGAACTTAATAATATCATCATAAGGTGGATGAAGTACTAAAAATTGAGCCTTATCTCTTCTCATAATATCAAGTCTTGCTTGAATTTTTTCTTTAACACCTTCATCAGCACTATCGTTACAAATGATATTTACATCTGTTACTAATTCTTTTTGAGAGAATTTGTTGCTAACAATTTCAACTTGTTCTGGTTTTAATTCAACACCAATACATCTTCTGCCCATATTTAAAGCTTCGATAGCACTTGTGCCGGAACCTAAAAACATATCAAGAACAACATCACCTTTTTGAGTAAATCTCTCATAAAGTTGTTGTGCTAATTGTGGAATATAGTTTCCGTGATAGTCGTTTGAATGACCGTGAGATTTATCTCTAGAGTCAAATTCCCACCAAGTATCAGTTTTAATGTGTGAATATTCTTTCCAATTGTTTAAATCAATATCACTATAAGGCTTTGTTTTAACCTCTTTTACAACTCGCAAATCGGGTTTTTGTTCTTGTATTTTAACCTTTTTGGTGTTAATTGCTCTTGCCATAATCCCTCAATAAATACTATATCTGTTTGTTTAGTATATTAAAATTTGAATGATTTGATATCGTACAAATTGACGATTTCAACTTGAAAAAAAAAATGAAGTACAATGAAAATATGAATGACTTATTAAATTATATAAAAACTTTTGTTGAAAAAGCTTCCAAAAGAATAAATGGTGTAATCTACGATTCTTCAGATATTAATCAAGGAAGGCTAAAGAATAAAGATTCCGCATTTTTTTGTTATGAGTTTATGATGTCTTTACAAAAAAAAGATTATCCAAAATATTTAAAAGAAGCCTATTACAATAAAACTGGTGAAAAATTAAATTTAAAATGGCCTAAAAATCTTAGCCAAAAAATCCAATGGCTTAAGTTGTATGATAATAGTCCAATAAAAAGTAACTTAACGGATAAAATAAAAGTTCGCGATTATGTAGAAAGTAAAATTGGTTCAAGATACTTAAAGCCAATTTTATGGATTGGTGAAAGATTTGAGGAGATTCCATTTGATACACTTCCAAATTCTTTTGTTATAAAGGCAAATCACGGATGTAAATGGCATATCATAGTTAAAAATAAAGAGGAGTATCTTTCAAACAAAAAACTTTATAACTATAGTAAAGCCAGATTTGATAATTGGCTTGGTCAGAACTTCTTTGGCTTTAGTGATTTTGAAGCACAGTATATAAATATCAAACCTAAGATTCTTATTGAACCACTCTTGCGTGAAAATATAAATGAAATCGGCGAAGAATTTTGGGTATGGTGTGTAGATTCAGTACCTTACACAGAAAGTAAAAAATTTCGAGAAGAATCAAAGCATTTAAGTAAAATTCTTTCTCAAGGATTTAAATTTGTTCGTGTGGATTGGATGATATATAATAACCAATTATATTTTGGTGAAATGACTTTTACTCCACTATCTGGTTTCATACCCGACGAAATGCAATATCAAGCTTTCTATAAAGAATTATTTAAAAATTTAACGTTAAAATAAAGGAGAATTATCATGAAAGAATTTAATGATGATGATATTAATGATCTTTCAATTGAAGATATTAATGAGCTATATAAAGATGTTATTGAAATGCCAGAGCCCTTAATTGCAACAGTTTGTGGATTACCAAAAGTATACGCAGCAGAACATAGGTAACTATAATCGCATTTTGTTATAGACGCTTGTTACATTTTGCAAATATACACTACATTTATAAAGGGATATGCGATGGAAATATATTCATATATATGTACAAGAACACATCATATTGATGATAAGAACTCGTTCAGTTTAATCTATGATGCAAGGCATAATTTATATTATTTTCTAAAAGGTATTTCTTCATATCTGTGGGATGTAATTGTTGAATACAAAAATTATAATAAAATAAAATCATTTGCTTTAGACAAAAACTTAGGTGATGAATTCAATTCTTTTTTATCTGAATTAAAAGAAAGAAGAATAATAAAAACAGATAAAAATTTTAAAAAAACGAATTTTAATTTTCTCTCAAAACCTTTAAACCGCAAAAGTTCCAATGTTTATTATTTTTTAGATAAATGGAAAAAATTAACAACTAGTTTAGGACTTATTGACACTTTAATTTTAGAGCTAAATTATAAATGCAACTTAAAATGTAAACACTGTTTTAACCATAAAGATATGGAAAAGTATAGCATAACATTTGCAGAAGCGAAAAAAGCTATAGATGAAGCTTATGACTTAGGGATTCTTTGTGTAAGATTAACAGGAGGGGAGTGTACTCTTAACAAAGATTTTCTTAAAATATGTGAATACATAAGAAGTAAAAGATTGGAACTTTGTATATATACAAATGGGCAAATTTTTAATGATAATAAAGAATTATTAAATAAAGTTATAGAACTATATCCAACACGTATACAATTTAGTATATATAGTATGGAAGAAAATATTCACGATTATATAACTGGCGTAAAAGGTTCACTGCAAAAAACACTCAATGTTATACAAAAATTAAAAGAGACAAGTATTTTCATAGATATTGCAACTCCAGTTTTATCTTATAATAAAGATTGTTATAAAGAAGTTCAAAAATACGCGACTTCAATTGGTGTTGAATATCGTGATAACTGTGTTTTTACTAATAATCCAGAAAATAGTAATTTAAATTCAAAACTTTCTTACAAAGAAATTAAGCAATTTTATATTGATAAGTTTGGCGTAAATCAAATTAAACCACGATTTTTTAAAGATGAATATTCTATATGTGAAGCTGGATATGATAGATTATGTATTACACCAAAACTAGACGTTATTCCATGTGTCGCATTTGAATATATTTTAGGAAATTTAAATTCTACAACTCTTGAGAAAATCAAAGAAACAACCCTTGAAGATTTTAAAAAGATATTTATTAGAAAAAATCTAACAGAATGTTTCAACGAGGAATACTGTAGTTATTGCCATTATTGCCCCGATTCATCTGTATTTGAGAAAAATTTTATGAAGAAGCACCCTATATTATGTGAAAATGCAAAAGCGTATTATAACGCACTTGTTTGCCCAGAAAACGAGAAATAGCAATGAAAAATTTAGCAAAATATAACAACATAGAATATTTTATGCCATTTTTATTTTGTAATGATTTATTTATACCTACATTATATAAACTTTTTGAAGATGAGGTAAATCCAATCAAATATGTTTATGGTACACCTTTTTGCGAATGGGGAATAGGTGCACGATTATCGGTTTTCAGACTAGATAATTTAAATTTTGTCGAAAGATATTTACAGAAATTAAAAACAAAATACAATGTTATCCCAACTTTTACATTTACAAATTTAAATGCAAAAAATAAATTAAATGATGAATATTCAAATAATTTACTTGATATAGCGTGCTCATTAGAATGCAGAATTATTATATCTACAAAAGAACTATACTCACACATTAAATCTCGTTATCCAAATGCAAAAATTCACAGTTCTGTTATAATACCTAGCACGAAAATAGTTGAAGAAAAAAACTTTGATGAAACAAAATTTTATAACAAAATGCTTGATAAATGTGAAGTTGTAGTAATTCGTCCAGAATATGTTATGGATAATATTGATAAACTTAATAATTTAATTTCAGATATATCAAGAGTTGAAATTTTAATCAATCAAAATTGTCATTATAACTGTCCTCATCATAGAACTCATTACAATTTTGTAGAAGAAATTGAAAAATGTGAAAAAATAGAAACCGTAAAACATCATACAAATAATAATAATGAACACTTCAGTTTATGTCCTAAAGATAGCAATTATTATCGTAGTGTATATTTAACTTCCGCACAAGTTGAAAAAGCTATTGAACAAGGGGTAAAAAAGATTAAAATACAAGGTCGTTCTTTACCATTTTACTGGTTATTTGATGAGCTTTATAAAAATTTCTTCAATAACGAATACTCAAAAGAGGAAATTAGAAATAAAATAGATAAAATATGCGCTGAAATAATACAAAATGATAGAAAAACAGCACTGTTTATAAATCCCTAAATACTCTTTAGAAAGTAAATATGACAAAATATAGCATATATAAAGACGAAAAACCACAAGTTACAATAACCAAAATAAAAGAAATACTTAGAAGAAATAAAATTGAGATTGAAGAAGAATTTACTTCAAATGATAAAGAAAAACTTAAATTATGTCCTTCCACTAGAATTAATATTGTAAATACAAGAATTGGATCAAACGGCAAGGGAACTTGCGTTGAAAATTCATTAGCAAGTGCATATGGCGAATTTATGGAAAGATTACAAAATTTAGAACTTATACCATTTAAGTATCCTGACACAACCCTTGTTAATATAAAAAAAATCCAAAAAAATCTTTTGTGTAATACCAAAATAGATATAGAATCAAAAAATATTGAAACCATTCCTTTTTATAGTGTTAAAAACTCAACAGTTGTTGATGTACCACTATATTTATTTGAAACAACAACTGGACTAGCCGCTGGAAATACATTTGAAGAAGCGATAGTACAAGGACTTTCTGAAATTTGCGAACGTTATGCTATAAAAGAAGTTTTAACAAACAAATATTCTCTTCCCAATATTCCAAAAGAATTATATGAAAATTATAAAAATATAAAAGAAATTATTAATTACTATGAAACAAATGGATACGAAGTTTATATAAAAGATGCCTCAATTGGACTTAATCTACCTGTTGTATGTGTTGTTGCTATAAAAAGACAAGAAAATTTATTAATTTTCTCTATGGGATCTCACCCAACTTTACCAGTAGCAGTAGAAAGGGCATTAACAGAACTCTTTCAAGGAAGAAATCTTTCAGAAAATGAAAAAAATAAAAAAGATAAAAGAATATACATAACAAAAGAATACTATGATAAATATATAAAAAATAATCCGATTACTTTGTATGAACAGCTCATTCTTTGTAGCATTTTTTTCAAGGATAATGAGGACTTGTTAAACCAATTTATTTTAAACAAAGCGTCTTTTGAATTTAATTATGGTGCTTGGATCATTCCTTCCCCAAAAACATCAAACAAAGAATTACTAAAATTTATAATAAATAATATAGAGCAAATAACAAATAGGCAAATATATATTAGAAATGTTTCTTTTTTGGGATTTCCTACTATTTCTATTTATATACCCAATATGTCAAAGCATATTTATCTAAATGCATCCCAATTTTATTTGATGAATAAGTGGATTCATTTAAAAAAAGATGTCAATTTGTCCAATAAAAATATTATAGAATTACAAAATTTACTTGAATTTTTATGTAAACATCCTATATTACAATTTTCTATAACTAACAAATTTCCAATTGAATATATTCTAATTTTATGTTCTCTTATTTTAAATGATTACAATAAAGCCATAAAATATGCAGATATTCTGATAGATAAATATCCTATAAAACGAGAAAATATTATCAACATGATAAAAGAATACTCTTATCAAAAACAAAAAGGTTCACTAGATAATAAAATAAATAGTAAATTAATGGAAACTTATACTGAGTCAGATGTTGCATTTTTCCATAAATTTATTAATAAATTATCGATAGAAGTAATCAAGGAAATACTAACAGAAAAAGACAACACAGAAGAGTACAATAACATCATAAAAAAAATAAGAAAAACTCTTCAACAGTTATATAAAGAAAATATTCCAGACCAAATGATATTCCAACAATATTTTGATTTTTAGTGCAAAATTATAATTTTCATTTTTTATATTTCTACATTAATTTTACTTTATACAGCCATTTGTTACGAACAAGGATACAAACTTGATAAAAATCCAAAAAACCTTAAAATAAATTAAAGGACAGTATATTGCTTTGGTATTATTTTATCTAAAAAATATATTGTATTCTTGAGGGATAAGGATTAGGGTTAATAATGGCAACATTAAAGACAATAAAAGCTGAAAAAACTAAAGATAATATCCTATTTGATAACTACAGTTGGTTTAGCACTAACGTTTATCAAAAAATTCAAGATGCAATTACTGAGTTCTTTCAAAAAGATTTTAGCCTCAGATTTATGGGCATCTCTTTAGATGATAATATTTTATTTTACGGTGATGAGTATTTTGTAAATAAAATTCCAGTAATTAAAGATTCTGGTGTAACAGTTAAAATTTCATCGACTTTGGTTTCTGCATTATTAGACGATTCTTTAGGTGTAAACAATAAGCCATTCAAGCTAAAAGAACTTTCCGATATCGAAGCAAGATTGATAAAATCGTTTATATCATTTTTATACAAAAAAATTGAACCTTCATTAGTAAAAACAGAGGTTAATAAAAAAGTTATAGATTCTTCTAAAGATTGTAGTTTTACTTTTTATGTTCAAAATAGAAAAAAACATAAAGGGAAAATTATTGTTTCTGTTCCAGAGTATATGTTTGGAGAAATACCTAAGGAAAAAAGAAAAGATACTTTTGGAATAGAAGATTTTAAACGTTCTCGTACAGAGTTAACTCTTAGTGTTGGTTCAACAAGACTAGCTTTGAATGATATAAAAGAAATTGAAGATGGCGATATTATTGTTCTTGAAAATAGTAATATCAATGAAATGGCTGTTTTATGGCAAAGAAATAAGATTAAATTTAGAATAAATCCTAATCCATCTTTAATAGTAAGTATTGATAATAATGGAGGCAATGAAATGGAAGAAGAAACAAGTTTGAAATCACAGAATATGTGGGATTCGATTCTTGTAGACGTCGTTGCAGAATTTGATAATGTTAAATTAACACTTGGAGAACTAAAACAAATCTCTGAAGGTTTGGTTATTGATGTTGGTTCAGTTTATGAAAACAAGATTAAATTACGTGTTGAAAATCAAGTGGTTGCGACTGGTGAACTCATTATATTAAATGATAGATATGGTGTAAGAATTAATGAGGTTAAAAAAGCAAAAGACTTAGGAACAGATGAAACTTCAAATTCTAGAACACCAATTTCTGCGGAAAAACAAGCACCACAAGTGAAAAATGTAGCACCTAAGCAAGCTGGCGCAGAAAAACAACCGGCAGAAGGTGATGAAAACTTTGACTACAGTGACTTTGAGATAGAAGATGAAAGTATTTAGAGGAAGTTTATGAACGGTTATTTAGTTAATTTTGCTGTTTATACACTTGCAATGGTTGGTTTTTTAGCCCTTGCAATTTATGTATATAAAAAGACTGTTTATTCAACAGCAAATACTCCGAATAAAGATTTTTTGAAAGTGGAAAATACTTTGCGTTTATCTGCAACAAAAACAGTTTATGTAATAAAAGCTGGTAATGAAAAGTTTTTAATTGCTGGAGATACCGCTAATACAACAATGTTAGCAAAATTAGAAAATGACGTTAAATTGGAAGAAGAAGATATGAAAGTTGAAGAAAATAATGTTAAAAATAAAATGACTGGGTTTTCTATAGATTCTAAAATATTACAAAAACTAGGTAGAGGTTAATAATGGATACAGTTTTAAAGGATTTAAGTCCTGTATTACAACTATTGATGGTAATGGCAACTTTTTCGCTTTTACCATTTATGTTTGTTTGTATGACTAGCTTTTTAAGATATGCAATTGTTTTTGGTTTCTTAAAACAAGCCTTGGGTGCACAACAAATTCCCCCACCAATTGTTTTAGTTGGACTTTCTGTTATTTTAACCTTCTATACAATGGGACCAGTTTTTCAACAAATGTATGAACTTGGCTCAAAACCTTACGAGAAAAATGGTTCAATTGTCCTTGCCTTGAGTGAAGGTTCAAAGCCATTAAAAGAGTTTATGTTAAAACAAACAAGAGAAAGTGATTTAGCTTTCTTTGTGCAATTAACAAGAAAAGAAGCACCACCAGCCATTGAAGATGTAACTATTTGGGAAGTTGCTCCAGCTTATATTTTAAGTGAATTAAAAACAGCTTTTGAAATAAGTTTTATTATATTTATTCCATTTATTGTACTAGACTTGGTTGTTGCGAACGTACTGTTAGCACTCGGGATGTTTATGTTATCGCCAACTATTGTTTCGTTGCCATTTAAACTATTGATATTCATTGCCGTAGACGGTTGGGGATTAATAGTTAACGGACTTGTAGGAAGCTTTAATTAAGGGGCTTGAGTATGGAAATATTAATGGAATATTTTGCAAAAGGTTTAATGACAATGCTTATGATAGCTATGCCTTGCGTATTAACAGCGGCAGCTATTGGTCTTGTTGTTGGTATTTTGCAAGCTGTAACTCAAGTTCAAGAACAAACTATTGCAGCTGCACCTAAGATTTTTACAGTATTCCTTGTAATTATTTTACTTGGTTCTACTTATGTAAAAATGCTTACTAATTATTTTATAGAAGGTGCAAATCTTGCTTTTGAAGTTGTTCCAAAAGAAGATAGTTTTGTTCTTCCTTCTGATTATTACAACTATACAAAACCTTTTATAGATGAAATTAAAACAGATGTTAAAAAAGATATGACTCCAATGTCTCATATTTTAAAGAATACAACCAGACCTCAAGGCACTGCTCAAAAAGATAAATTTAACTTTTTGAGAAATGGCGCTACAGAAGTTCCTACTCCAAACCTTGTTGAAAGAAAAAAGATAATGGAGAATAGAAGGTAGATGAAAAAGTATTTTCTTTTATTTTTAGCATTATTTTTCAGTGTTTCAAATGGTTTTTGTAAGCTTTCTGAAACAAATGTGAATTTGCTAAATCTAAAAGAAAATAATATTTATATCTTAACAGTTCCTTCAAAGGTTCTTGAATATAATGTTGTAAATGAAAAATCGGTTAATGTTTCAACAATGACTACTCTTGCTAATGAGAAAAGAATGCTTTTAATTGAAGCAAAACAAGGTGGAGTTAGTGATGTTAGTATTAGAACAGAAGAAAACTTATATCAAGTAAGATTTGTTGTTGGCCCAGATTTTCAAGATGAATCTGATGATTTGATTATGATTGATTTACCAGCTACATTGATTGGTGGTAAATAATGTTAGATTTAATTATTAATGAATTTCCAAAATATTTTCCAGAGGTAAATAATATTTTAGCTGCTGGTGTTCCAATATTTGCAAGAATTGCTGGGCTCATGAGGGTTGCTCCGTTTTTACAAAGAAGTGAAATTCCAATGATTGCAAAAGTAGGATTTACGCTTATTTTTACAGTTATTCTTTCTATGGTTCTAAAGCCAGCTCCACCAGAAGTTGGTGTTTCTATAATATATTCAATTGTAATAAACTTTTTATGCGGTGCTTTAATTGGATTTATTGTTAACTGTATTTTAAGAGCAGTTGAAAGCGGTGGTGACATGATTAACATGCAACAAGGTGTTTCTTCTGCAATGATTATGGACCCAACCACATCAACTCAAATCTCTATTATGGGTAGATTATTTAGTTTGTTTGGATTGATTATTTTTCTAAAAATAGGTGGTGCCTATTGGACTTTTAATGCTTTAATTAGAAGTTTTGAAATATTTCCAGTATATGGAACATTTGTTCCATTAGATGAAATTGTTAATATGACTTATTTGATAAAAGTCACTTCCAACGTATTGTATGTGGGCTTACAAATTGCAGGTCCAGTATTACTTGCTACGTTAGGGCAAGATATTATTCTTGGTATTATTTCTAAAACAGCACCTCAAGTTAACGTATTTACAATGAGCTTCTTATTTAAGCCTTGTTTAGGTTCTGCAATTTTAATTGTTGTACTTCCTTCTCTATTAAATGTTATAGAAGACTTTTTTATGTCTTTTGCAAATATCTTTTAATCATTCCATTTTTGCTTTTTTTATGGTAAAACTAACAAGAGAAGTGAAGAGGTGTTCGTATGGAAAATAACGTAATTTGTGTGAAATGGGGAACAAAGTTTGGTCCAGAATATGTTAACCGTTTATATAAAATGGTTGAAAAAAATATTACTGTTCCACATAGATTTGTTTGTTTTACAGATGAACCAGAAGGCATTGTAGAAGGTGTTGAAATTAGACCTTTTAATAAACTTGATGATTCTGGATTACCAGAAAAAGCTTGGAAAAAGCTAGGTTTATTCACTGACCAATTAGCTGATTTAAAAGGTAGAGCATTATTTTTAGACCTTGATGTTGTTATTATGAAAAATATTGATGAGTTTTTTGAAGTTCCAGGTGAATTTGTAATTATTAAAGATTGGGATTTTGAAGATGATATTATTGGTAACTCATCAGTATTTCGTTTTGAAGTAAATAAACACAAAGATATTATCGAAAACTTCTACAAAGAAGGTAAAGATATTAGAAAAAGATATAAAAATGAACAAGCATTCTTATCTCATCAAATGAAGAACAAAGGTATTCTTTCATATTGGGATAAAAGCTGGTGTGTAAGTTTTAAAAGAAATTGTTTAAGACCATTTCCTTTAAACTTCTTCCAAGTTCCAAAGGAACCAGTGGAAGCAAAAATATTAGTATTCCACGGTAGACCAAACCCAGAACAAGCTTATGAAGGCTTTATGGGTAAAGGCGGTTTAAGATACGTTAAACCTACAAAATGGCTAGATAAATACTGGGAACACAAATAAGCATTAAAAAGCGAAAGTCTCTATCAATAGATAGAGACTTTTCTGTATAACAAATATTTCTAATCCAAAGTAAAGATGTCTTGTAAATCTGCGTAAGTTAGGGTCTTACCAATATTCCTATCTACAGAAATTACAGAATCTACAAGGTTACGTTTATCCATTTTTAACTTTTGGATTTTTTCTTCTACTGTGTTCTTTGTAATTAATCTATATACAAATACTTTCTTTGTTTGACCTATACGGTATGCACGGTCTGTAGCTTGGTCTTCTACAGCTGGGTTCCACCATGGGTCATAATGGATAACATAATCAGCACCAGTTAAGTTCAAACCAGTACCACCAGCTTTTAAACTTACCAAGAAAATTGGGATTGATGTATCTGTATTAAATCTTTCAACAACCTCTTGTCTATTCTTCGTAGAACCAGTTAAGTATTCGTGCTTAATACCTTCTTTAACAAGCCATTCTTTTACTAAATCAAGCATATCAACGAATTGAGAGAATAGAAGTATTCTATGGCCTTCTGAAATGATTTCTTCAAGCATTGATTTAAGTTGTTCAAATTTACCAGATGTTTGGATACCTTTTTTGTTTTCTTTGTCGTATAAACGTGGGTGACAACAGATTTGACGTAATCTCAATAATGCTGAGAAGATGCTCATTCTGCTCTTTTCTAATCCGTTTTCTGCAATGGATTTGAATAGTTCTTCTTTTGTTGAATCTAAAACTTCCAAGTAGAAATCTTTTTGTTCTGGAGTTAATTCGCAGTATGCAATGTTTTCTACTTTATCTGGTAGGTCTTTCGCAACATCTCGTTTCATGCGTCTTAAAATGAATGGATAGATTTGTGATTTCAAACGTTTTTCAACAATCTTTTCACCTCTATCAACGATTGGTGTTACATATCTATAGTTGAATTCATTTAAGTTCAACAAGAAACCTGGCATTAAGAAATCAAATACTGACCATAGTTCTTCTAGTTTATTTTCAATAGGTGTACCAGATAGAGCCAATTTATGTTGACCATTTAGCATTTTAATACATTTAGCGGTCATTGATTCTGGATTTTTGATATTTTGAGATTCATCCAAAATGATATATCTAAACTCATATTTTTTAAGTTTTTCAATATCACGTCTAATTAATGCATAACTAGTAATAATGATATCGTGTTTAGGAATTTCCTTAAATAACTCTTTTCTTTCAACGCCAGATAGTTTTAAACATTTTAAAGTTGGAATGAATTTTTGAACTTCTGATTCCCAGTTAAATACAACAGATGTTGGACAAACAACTAAGCTAGGTGCTTTTTTATCTTTTTCTTTAGCCTTTTGTAAAAGCGTAAGTGCTTGAAGTGTTTTACCAAGCCCCATATCATCAGCCAAGATACCATTTAAGCCATACTTATATAAGAACCATAACCAGCTAAAGCCTTTATATTGGTATTCTCTTAATTCTGCATTTACACCTTTGGGAAGTGGTGCATTATCCATTGTTGAGAAGGTAGAAATTTGTTTCCAGAACGCTGAAAAACGACGGCTCATTTTTAATTTAAAGCCTAAATTTTGCATTTCTGATAGCAAACCTGCACGATATGTTTTTACTAAATATCTATTATCTTCATTTTTATAAACATCAAATGTATTGAATGATTTTAAAAGTGAGAAAATATCAGCCCCAGGGACTTCAACAAATCCATAGCCTTTAACTCTTAAATATTTATCGCCTTCAATAATTAGGTCATAAATTTCTTCAAAATCAATTTCTTCATCGCCAACTCTTCCATAAAGAGAAACTTCAAAGCTATCAGTTGAATCAAGTGAGAAGTCAATATCTGCAACAAGTTCAAATGGTTTAGGAGATAATTTAAAGAAAGACATATCATCTTTTTCTTCAAACTTCCAGCCTTCGCCAGCTTGTTTTAAATAATAGTTATAAAAATCAATCGCATTTTCTTTTTCAATAGCCAAGTTGTTTGTTTGCATAGGTGCAAATTTACAAGCTAAAAGCATTTGATAGGCACGTTCTTCGTGTGCAACATTTCTTCTAACCCAATATAATAAATCTTCTCTTGGTTTTTTGATTGTTACATAAGGGCTTTTTGCTGCATTTTTTGAATATGCAACTCTTGTTCCATCGTAATCAAATTCAAGTTCTGCCTTTAAAGCACCGTCATAATCTAGTCCCATTGTTACAACATTTAGTGGTGGTTTTTGTTCCAGAGTTAATCTATCAATAACTTCTGCAACTTCACAAGGAATAATCTCTCTTATTTTGGGTAATTCTTCGTACAAAAACTTAGCACCCTCAGCATCTTTTACGTCTGTAAAGGTTGCTTTAATTAAGTTTTGGGGCAGTGAAGATAATGCAACATTAATTGGGAACACTCTATTTTTGTATCTACCCCATTTTAATTGACGAGAAAAATATCTAACTTCTTCAAATGGAATAATATCGTCTTTATCTGGACGTTTCCAATATAAAGATAATAGTACATTTCCCACCATAGAAAAATTAACAGCTAGAGATAAATCCCATTCATCATTACCAAAAACTAATTTATGTTTAGATTTTCCGTCAATAACATCATCTGCCATTGATAAAAGTTGGAAGAATCCATCAAATTTTGCGATAGGGATATCATACCAACCAGCTTTTTTATCTAATCTTGAAGTTTTTAATAATAGCTTAAATAATTCAAGTTCAACTTTTTGAGAATTATTTAATTCAAAACTTGCATCAGCTTTTTGTGCGGCAATAAATGCTTTTAAAACAGCTTCAATATCACGGATAACTTTATTTGTATTTCTATCCATAACAAGGATAGAGAAAAAGTTTTGACGACGTTTTGCGTTAAAGTGGAATACATAACCACCTTGTGGATTAGTGTTCATTTCTGTTTGAGTATCAGAAAAATCTTGTGGTATTTTAAATCGACGTTCTGCAAACTCATCATAAACCTTATCATCAATGGCTTTTAAACCAACTGCGATTGCGTGTTTGCACCATTTTTCTTTTAATGGACAAGAACAAGTGGGTTCTACGCTACCCTTTTTAAACTTTAATTCAACATCGTAGTGTGACTTATAGTTACCTTTAACTTGGGCTTTTACACCTGTTTTACCTACCTCAAATGAAGCCACTTGCTCCTTTTGGTGGTATTCATAGCCTCTTCTCCAACTTCCTGGTGTTGAATTTTCTTTTAAATACTTAAAGTTAAATATCGTCATTCAATCTCTTTTGTAGTTCTCTCTCTGCAAAAAAACATATTTATGTTGAGCAGTAACATATGATACATTCTACATCCATAATTATACTAAAAATGAAAAATATGGCAATAGAATAACAAATTGTAAATTTAGGTGGTTTTTCCTATAAAGAAAAAATTATCTCTTCCGTTAATATAAGTGGAATGTAATGTAAGATTCTTGTATGGATATCAATAAAAATAAAGTTAATAGCATACCTAAAGTATTTGATAAATTAATTGGTAAATCGAATACTTATATTCCTGCTATGCACAAAAACTCAGTAGATACTTTTGAAAGTAGAACAAAACAAGTTAGTTTTAAAGGTAATGCTGTAAAAAAAGAAGATGTATTATCTAAGTTAAAGGCTGTTGATATTCCAGATGAAGTGAAGGAAAAAATCACTTCAAATATAGAAACTCAAGGGCAAATTGCTCTTGTAAATAAATTTTTATCAGATTTTCGCTTATATGGAAATGAAGTGTTTCAAAAAAATGTTTCTAGTTTGTTTTCAAAATATGATGACGAAGAAGCTATAAAATCAAAACTAGATATAATGGATAAATATTTATCTGATGAGAATTTAGAAAATAGTCCAAATGCACAAAGCATCGTTAGAACTGCACTTATTTTTACAAAAAAAGAGAGTGGGGTAAAAGTAGTTGATAGAATTTTATCTGACCCTAGATTGTATGAAAATGATAGTATTGAGCAAAATTTCTCTTCTATAAATTCTTGGTCAAATCAGGAAGAAGTTGCCGAGGGTAAGCTTTCTATTATCGAGGAATATTTGTCTAATCCAGATTTATATGGAAATGAAAATATACAAAATATTATTGGTAAAATAATCCAAAAAGCGAATGGTGTTTGGTCTAGTAGAATTGCAATACAATTTTTGTCTTCTCCTCAATTGTATCAAAATGAAGGTTTACAAAAAAATATTCCTAATATTATTTCTTCTGCAACTACTGAAGGAAAAGCTGATGTGATAAATGGATTTTTTGCTTCACCTGATTTATATGAAAATGAGGTTTTACAAGAAACTATTGAAAGCATACTCTTTAATGTTTCAAGTCCGGAGTCTTTAACTTATTCTTCAAGATTATTTGATTTTATTCAACAAGGAGAGGTTTCACCGCAATTAGCGGTAAATTTGGTTAAAAATTCAGAAAAGATTAGATATAAACAAGTACGTAAGCTTAGAGAAACTATTTCGCCAGAGTTATTTTCTAAAATTGCTGATTCTCAACACGATATAGTAATAGCTTCAACTTTATTACCAATGTATGAGAAATCCAATATTAGTGAAATACCGCTTACTGATAAAAGAAATGTTTTAAGAGGATTAATTGCAAATAATGCAGATTTATTCGTTGTAAGTAATGATTTAAGAGCTGCTTTTCCTTTAATTCCTAAAAATAGGGAAGAGTACTGTTCATTATTGCCAGAACTAGTAAAATCATTAGGTATTGAGACAAAACAGCTTACTGAAACTCAAATATCAGAATTTGAAAATGATTTAAATTCATTATCTCTTTCACTTAAAAAATTATCTGATAATGAATTCAGTAATTTATCAGTAACGCTTGCATATGATAAAAATGAATTTATAAAAGATACCCTTGATAGCGTTAAAGATTTATCAAAGGAGGAAAGACAAAAAGTATTTGATTATTTTGGCTTTGATATTAAACCAAATGATAAAAATCCAACTGGTTATTCATTATATGGTTATCCTATTAATATCAATAATGGGGAAAAATTAACACAAATAACTGATGATAGAACAAAAGAAGTAATTGAACATTTGAAACCTAAAGTTATTGAATATAGTGAAAATAATCAATTAAGCTCAAATAATAAAGAAGTAGAGAAATTATTAAATAGTATTTTAGACGTGTTACCAGAATTAAATACAACGATTAACCGTCCTCAACACGGTGCACATGAATATTGTGTATTTAAGCACTCGCTAAAGGTAATGCAAAAAATCGTTCAAAATCCCCAATTTGAAACTTTTAATGATTCTGATAAAAAAGTAATGCTATTAGCTTCTATTTTCCACGATATTACAAAGGCAGAAGCACAACCAGACCCAAATCACGCAAATGAATGTTCTTTTGACGCTTTTTATATTTCAAAAAAGTTCAATTTATCAGAAGAAGAACAAACAAAATTGTTCACACTGATTGATACACACGAGTGGTTAAAACACGTTAATCAAAAGGATATTACACCAGAAGAGAGGGTTCAAAGACTACAATCTGTTGCTTTTGATATGCAAAATGGCAATTTGTTTGAAATGTCAAAAATATTCACAGAAGCTGACTTAAAAGCAATTAAAAAGGATAATGGACTATTCCATACATTTGGTCCTGCTTTGAAGAAATATGCACCATTAGTAGAAGAATATATTAAAGAATTGCAAAAAACAAAACCAATTCTACCAACAACAAAACTCCCTAAAGCAAGTGTAATTGCAGATAAAATAACGACCGTAAACTCTGATTCTTCTACAAACATAAAGGGTGTTTATAAAAAAGATGATTTAATCGTTATAAAATACAATGAAGTAGAAAATTGGGAAGAATTAGGTTTTGCCAAAGGCAATGTTTCGCACGGCATACAAGTAACAAATCCAATAGAAGAAAAATCAATAAACACTGGGACTATAAAATTTATAGCCCACGGGTTTGATGATGCAGAGCAATTAAGTAACTTTAATGCATTTACACTCCCAGATTCTGATGCGTTGTTATCGGTTAGTTATATGGAACGTCCAGAAAGTAAGTACAGATTGTATAGAATACAAGGTGTTTTACTTGATGTTGCACCAAATAACATTTATGGTGGTGGTGAGAGCGACTCTGGTTCTGGCTATAAAAAGAAAATTTCTGACTTTAAACTGAATTACATATTTGGTGGAGAACGTCAAGAAGATAGAAGTTATATCTCCAATTTGATAAAAGAAACACTTTGCTTAAATGATGAAGAATATATTGATTTTATTAAGAAAAATGCAAATAAATCAATGAATGAGATAGAACCAACTGAAGTAAGAGAAAAACTCATAAAAGGTTTTGCATTGATAAATTCAAATGTCCGTCAAGGTAACCGTGAATATAATGAGATGTACGTTTCTAATCCTAAGGTGCAAGGTGTATATGCCTATAGCCCAGAAGATTGTATTTGTAATATTTCAAGTTTTGTAGATAATCAGCCACAGTATTTAAAAGACTATGCAAAACAAAACGACATACCATTTTTTGTATTTGGCGATTAGAAATAAAAAAGGAATATATAAAAATTGAATATTGGTAAAGGTAAAACTGATAAAATTTCAACGTTATTTAATGGATTGTTAAAAAAGACAACCCCATATATTCCTGCTATGTATACTGATGGGAAGGATACATTTGTTTCTACAACTAAACAACAGCAAACAGAGCAAAAACCAACAAAAGAACAACTTTTATCAAAACTTAAAGAAGTTGATATTCCAGAAGAGTCTAAAGCTAAGATAGAAAAATATGCAAAAGAGGATTATCAGATTGCACAAGCATATAAATTATTATCTAGTCCACAATTATATCAAAATCAAAATGTTTTAAATTCTCTATATCTGATTTTATACACTGCATATAGTAAGAATACAGAATTAAGAAATTCACTACTTGATAAATATTTGTCTACACCAGCACTTTATGAAAATGAAGTAATGTCATCTCAAATTGGTAATTTGATTTCTTTTGCTACAAATATGAATAAAGCAACAATGGCAGATATAATTCTTTCTACACCAGAACTATATTCAAGTGAAGAGTTTACTCAAAATATTGATGAACTTGATTGTATATCAAATGGCTTAGAAAAAGAAAAAATATTGAACAAATTTTTAAGAAGAGAAGCATTGTATAAAAATAAAGAAATGCAGGCGACTATTATAGACTATCTAAAAACACCAACAAATGGTGCACAAGAAAACTTTGCTTATGAAGTTTTAGACTATATAGAACAAGGTATTGTATCTCCTCAATTAGCTATTCAATTGGTTAAATATAATGAGTTCAAAATAGAACCAGAAAATTTCAAAAAATTAAAAAATGCAATTGAGCCAGATGTATACTCAGAACTTTCTGTTGATAGAAATGATATTATTGCTGCTTCAAGGATAGTTCCTTTGTATAATAAATCTTCTATTGGTGAAATACCTATAACTCAGAGAAATGAAGTATTGAAAGGACTTATAAAGTTAAATAGTAGATTGTTTAAGACAACCGATGTTTTAAAGAAATATTTTCCATTAATTCCTCAATCACAAGAAGAATATTGTGCCTTTTTGCCCAAATTAGCAACTGCAATTGGAGTTGAAACAAAACAATTAACTTCCAATCAAATAAATGAGTTCAATATTAATTTGAGAGAGCTATCTTTAGATGTTGCAAAACTTTCTGATGAAGAAATTGAAGGACTTGAGTTTTCTCAAAAATATTCAACTGATGATTTTATTTTAGATACCCTTGAAATAATTGCAGAACTTTCTGAAAGTGAAAAATCAAAAGTATTTGATTATTTTGGTTTTGAGTTTAAAGAAAACGATAAGAAGCCTAATGGTTATTCTCTTGTTGGTTATCCTATAAATATAGAATCTCCAGAGAAAAAACTTCAGATTACAGATGAACGAACATTACAAGTTATACAAGCTTTAAGAGAAAATGTTATTGAGTATAGTGAAAAAAATTCAATAA
The DNA here is from genome assembly GCA_017467305.1 of Candidatus Gastranaerophilales bacterium. Taxonomy (GTDB): domain Bacteria; phylum Cyanobacteriota; class Vampirovibrionia; order Gastranaerophilales; family Gastranaerophilaceae; genus Avigastranaerophilus. The sequence goes on along the minus strand of JAFTSM010000042.1, from coordinate 39,861 downwards.
CATCTAATAATGAAAAAATAGGTGCATTATTAAATGAAATGCAAAAAGCATTTCCAGAAATTCATACAATGATTTCAAAACAACAAGCTGAAATTAAAGGAAATGAAGCATTAAAGTATTCACTAAAGGTAATACAAAAAATTGTCCAAAATCCCCAATTTGAAGGTTTAAGTGACTCGGATAAAAGAGTTATGTTATTAACTTCTTTATTTCATAATATAAGAAAACTAGGTACAACAAGCGATTCGGCTTTTGATGCATATTTGATTTCTAAAAAAATTAATTTAACAGATTCTGAACAAATAAAATTATATAAATTGATAAAAAATCAAAATTGGTTAGAAGAAGTTGATGCAAGATATATTTCAAATCAAGAAATGATAGCTAGATACCAAAATATTGCTTACGATATGCAAAATGGTAATACATTTGAACTTGCAAAAATGTTTAAAAAAGCAAGTTTGGAATCAGAAAAAACAGTCGACTATGTGTATCAAAAATCTATAGACTCCTTAGCTGAACATTCTGAAATGATTGAAGTGTATGTTGAAGAATTACAAGCAACAAAACCAATTTTGCCAATAACAAAGTTGCCTAAAGCAAGTGATGTAAATACTAAAATTACAACTGTTAACGAGGATTATTCAACAAATTTAAAAGGTGTTTACCAAAAAGATGGATTAACAATTATTCGATATAACGAAGTTGAAGATTGGGGATCATTAGGTTTTCCAAAAGGTTCTATTTCGTCAGGGATAAAAAAATCTGGTTATTAGAAAAAAGAAACAGGCACAATAAAATTTATTTCTCATTGGGTGCATGATATTAATTCAATTATCAATTTTCAAGAATTTGCGTTGCCCGATTCAGATGTATTATTGTCTGCAAGCTATTTATATAGCCCAGAATCTAAGGCTTTGAAATCGGGACTTTTATTAGATGTTGCAACAGAAAATATACATGGCGGTTATAATGGTGATTCTTATTCTGGTTGTGAAAAAACACTAACTAATTTTAAAAAGAAAGTATTTGAAGAACATTATTCTGGATATGATAGAGAATTTTTTGCAAAACTAGTAAAAGAAACTTTGGGATATAGTGACGATGAATATAGAAAGTTTCTTAAAGAAAATTCAAACAAATCTATGTCTGAAATACAACCAGAAGAAGTAAGAAATTTATTAATTCGTGCGTATTCTTCGGTTTATACAAATGATTCTCTTGGTGATTATAATGAAATTTATGTTTCCAATGCAAAAATCCAAGCTTGTTATTCCACAACAGGAAACTCAAGTAAACATTTAGATACAATTGCTTTTGTAGATAAACAAAAGGATTATTTAAAAGACTATGCAAAACAAAATGATTTGTTATTTTTTGTCTTTGGTGATTAATAATTAAAATACCAATTTTAAAATATAAGAGCCATAAAGGATAGAACCAAAGATAACACTTATTCCGGCTACTAAAAGCACCATTCCTGCAGACATATCTTTTGCCATTTCGACTAATCTAGAATAGTTGTTTTTATAAACAGCATCTAGCGTAAATTCAATTATTGAGTTTAATAACTCGCAAACTAAAACTATTGCAATCATAAGGATTACCATACAAAAATCTGTCGCTGAAAATCTTAAAAGTAGTGCGAGTATTAAAACAGCAACTGAAATTATTACCTCAATAACAAAATTTCGTTGCGAAAAAAATGCTAACTTTAACCCGTGAATTGCATTTGAAATACTTTCTCTAAACCCAGAAGATTTGAATTTTGTCATAAAACAATTGCCTTTGCTTCTTTTTGTTTATCAACCATATATTTATATTCTTCATCCGTCATATGGTCAAAACCAAGTAGGTGAAGAATACCGTGAGATACAAGAAAATACAATTCATCTTCAAAGGATACATTATTTTCTTTTGCTTGTTCTTCTATTTTATCCAGAGAAACAATAATTTCGCCGAGAGAAACTTCGCCATCAAAAATATATTTTTCTTCTTCTGGTGAGTCTGCAAAAATAGCAAAAGTTATGACATCAGTTGGTCTATCTTTTTGGCGATATTCTTTATTTATTCTATGAATTTCTTCATTATCAACAAACACAACATCAAAGCTGATAGTATCGTATTCACGTCCTTCAAGACAAGATTTTGACATTACATCGGTATCTTTAAAAATATGTTCTGTCATTTTTACAACTTGTTTGTGTATTGCTACATCATCAATATTGTAGCCTTCATAAGTGTTTTCAAGAAAAATATTTAAATTAGTCATTTTTCTCCTGTGCTTGTTGTTCTTTGTTTCTTATTTCTTCAATAGATTCTTGGTATTTAATTCGCTTATGGAATACACTTCTAAGAACTCTAGATAATGTTGCTGAAATAATTTTAATATCTTTAAGTGTTAATGGGCTATCTGATAATTGGTTATCATTTAGTCTATCTTGAATAATTTTATTAATAAGTGCTTCAAGTTCTTCTTGAGAATGGTCTTTAAGTGTTCTAGAAGCTGATTCAACAGCATCTGCAATCATAAGAATAGCTGTTTCTTTAGAAGCAGGTCTTGGACCAGTATAACGGAATTGTTCTTCTTTTACATTTTCAGCACCTTCTTGTGCTACTGCTTGATTATAGAAGTAGCTAGCTAAAGAGTCTCCGTGGTGTTGAAGCATAAAGTCTTGTATAACTTCTGGGATATTGTATTCTTTTGCTAACGCAATACCGTCCTTTGTGTGAGAAGTAATAACCATTTTACTAGAGCGTGGTGTTAATTTTTCGTGTGGGTTTTCAATACCACTATATGTTTGGTTTTCTACAAAGAATAATGGTCTAACAATTTTACCAACGTCGTGATATAAAGAACCAACTCTTGCTAATATTGGGTCAGCACCAATTGCTTCAGCAGCAGACTCAGCTAAGTTTGAAACTCTTAAGCTATGTTCAAATGTGCCAGGTGCAGCTTCATGCAATTTTTTAAGTAATGGTTGATTATAATCACCAAGTTCTGCAAGTCCAAATGTTGTAATTACTTTGAATGTATTTTCTAGGATTGGAATCATACCAAGAGCAAATACTCCAGAGAAGAAACCATTTAAAATACCAGTTCCAATATCTTGTCCTAAACGTACTAGACCCAAATCATAATATACGCATAGGATAATCAGTGCCATAGCACCAGATGTATATAAACCAACTTTAATTAAATCAAATCTTCTTGAATATTTAATTGTTGTCATTCCAATTGTAGAAACAATTACTGAAAGAATAAATATAGACATAGCTAATGCTGAGAATTGTAATGATAAAGTAATAATTGTCAAAAGAGTAACTGTTATAAAAAATGACGTTCTAGGATTCAAAAATACAGATAATGTTATTGCTAGGAATGGGAAAGGTAATACAAATACTGACCAAGTTGCTGGAACTAACACTGCTAATAATGATACAAATAAGCTTAATGTTGCAACAATAGAAAGATGTCTTCTGTTTATATATTTAGGTTCGAATATTTTTAAATAGTAGTAAACAGAAAAAATTCCGATACATACTAAGCATAAAATACCGATAATACCTAAATAATTAATTCTAAGTATATTATATCCAGCTTTGCTTAAAGCTTCTTTTTTTACTTGAGTAATTGGTTCCCCAACATTTACAATTACATCACCTTTTTCAAATTTTACTTTTATTGGTGTTACCATATCTCTTGCATTTTTGCGTGCAAGAGCTGTTGCTTCTTCATCTACAATCATATTAGGAACAATAACTTGCTCTAAAAGTGCTGTTATGATTTTAGCTTGGCTATTTGTTATTGTTGTTTCAAGGTTTCTACGTACTATTTTGGAAAGAGAATTTTCTTCAAAATCTTTCTCTGTAATTCCTTCTTTAAGAACAGAATCTAAAGTATTTTCAGACAAAGTGAATATTTTATTTAAAGTTTCATCACTTGCGTTTAAGAAGTAATATACAACTGAAGTTTTAGAATAAGGGTCAGAGATATCTAACAAAACATCCATATTGCGTTGTTTTATTTTTTCATCATCGTTACTTGAACGAATAGTTTTAACTTCTTCTATAATTTCGTTTAAGTTATTTTTAATATATATATCATCAGCTGGAGAGTATATTGCGTTTACTTTTTGTGCGACTTCTCTTTTTCTTTTTTCTGTTTTGAATACATCTACAACTTCAATATCTTTTGGTGCTGTTACTAATACTTTACTTGTATTGTCAGTTCCTAGTATTGTTTGGAAAAAGAAATATTTAGAAACTAATATTGCTGTAAATAATATTGCAAACAATAATATTAAAGAGCTATTAATTATAAATTTAGGCGATTTTAGCCAAGATAACTTTTTTTTAATATCAAATTTTTTCATAAAATTCCCTAACCTAATTGTGATATTTAATTTTACAACAATTAATACATTTTGCAAAATTAATTAAATATTTGAACTTTTAATTTGTGAATAATATAATTATCCATATAGTTTTCTTATAATATTGCTTTGGTAGACTTTCGGATGCAAATCAAAAACGCACGTATAAAAACATTATTTAAACTACTTATAACAATTTCATTGTTTGAGTGTATATATCTGTTCGCATTTCCCATTGCAATAAATAGTATACTTAATTCTGATTTTATAAATAATATTTTTGAAAATAATACAAATGCAGAAGTAACCTATAAAAACGCAAAAGTTAAAACGCATATTACTCCTAGAGTTTACATTAGTGCTGATGAATTTATATTGAAAGAAAAGGGCAAAGAAACTCCTGTTATTGATGTAAAATCAGCTCAAGCAAAGCTTTCATTATTTTCTTTGATTTGCAAAAAAATCAATGTACAAGAATTTTATGCAGATACTATTATCTCTAATATTGATGTAGATAAAGAGGGGAATTTGAATTTTAAAAAGCTATTCAATAAAAAAGAAGGCGAATCTTCTTTTAGCTTTAAACTTAAAAATTCAGATTTTACAGTTAAAAATTTATCAATTAATACAAATAATGAACAATTAGCAACAGCTATAAGCTTTAATGCTTCTCCATTTAATTTGAATACAGAAAAAAATAATTTAAAACTTATATCTAAGGGGTCTATTATTGCAAATGAAAAGACTAGTGAATTTGATATAGATTTAACAACAAAATTCCCATTCTCTATAAAAAATCTAAATTCAAATTTTATTAATGGTAAATGTTATTTATATAACGTTGATTTGGCGCCTTTATTTCCTTATGTACAAAATTATTTGAATAAAGAAGTTACTCAATTAGAAGGGCTAGTTGATTTTATTCAGTTTTCTGCGGAAAAAGATGAAGATAATAAAAATAAGATTATTTTAAATACTCAATTTAAAGATGTTATTTTTAATAAATCTGATTGGAAAAATAAAATAGTTGCTAAGGGCGAAAATAAATTTGATACTCGTGTTGAGCTATATGAAAATATTCTTGATGTTAAGTCACTAAAATATAAAGCAGATAAAGTAAACATTAAAGGTGATGGCAAGGTTATTTTTGATAAAAAACCGGAAATTGATTTGAATATTGAAGTAACTAATTCAAGAACAGAAAATATTGCACCATTGTTACCACCAGCAATTCCAAAACAATATAGAACTATTGAAAAAGTAAAAAGCTATGGCGTTTTTGGTGATATTGAAGGTAAGGTAAAAGTTCAAGGAAAAATTCCACAACCCAATATTACTGGTTATGTTAAAGGTAGAAATGTTCATGTTTTAGATAAATCACTTCATCCATTACATAAGGGAACTGTTGATATTACTTTTGATAAAAGAATATTGAATATGGATATTCTTGTTGAAATGTTTGATAATCAAAGAGCAACTGTTAAGGGTTACACTTATATGTTTAGGGACGGTGTAAATAATGTAACCATTAAAACTACTGATAATATTGACTTTCCTTTGGCGCAAAAAATAGTAGTTCCAGTTAGTAAAGTATTTAATTTTCAACTTGGACCAATTCCAGAAATGGATATTACATCTGGTAAGGGTATTATTGATGTTAATATTCAAGGCTCTGTTGATTTTGTAAATATTAATGGATACAGTTCTTTTGATAAAGCACAACTTACATATAACGGATTATATGGTGAAGTTCTAGATGGTAAAGGAAGATTAGATTTTAATGGTGATGTTGTCTCTTTTAAATCAGAACGTGCTTTTGTAAAAAATAATCCATTAAGTGTTGATGGTCGAGTTCGAATAAATAAGGATTTAAACTTTAATATTTCATCAAATAAAGCAGAAGCAAAAGACCTTCTTGAAATAATTAATAAGAGTACTCTTTTAAAAGATGTAAAAGAAGGTTTAGCAATAATTACAGATGCAAGTGGCTCAACTAAAATAGATATAAATATGCGTTCTAGCATAGTTCCAGTACCAATGGGACATCCACCATTACCACCAGAAGAAGCTTTTGCTGATATGAAGGTAAATGGTTCGCTTTATATGTTTGGTGATAAATGTTACATTGAAGGATTTAAAACTCCAATAGAAAACATTAAAGGGGTTATTGATTTTACTGAAACAAAAACAACAATCCACGATATTACTGGTGTTGTTGGAACTTCACCTATTACTTTAAGTGGAACTGTTTTAAATGATTTAGAAACAAGAATTCCAGATGTTGATTTATTAGTGACAAGTAAAAGCGTGAATTTAAAAGATACTGTAAGATTTTTATGTGAATCTTACTTGTATCCAGCGGGTTCACCTGACCTTTCTCCACTATATAATATTGCTTCTAAACATGATTTATATTTTAAATACAAAGCTAAATCTATAGACTTTCTTACAGATAAGGCATATGCTGTAATGAACTTTGTTCCAGATACAACTGATAGTGTTCTTAAAGCTGAAAAAGGACAAGTTGTAATGGATAAAGCAACTGTAACAGTAAATAATGTAGTTGCTGATTTCTTTGATTCTAAATTTGGAATTAATGGTAATGTTGAAAGAGTTGATACATTAACTCCAATATATAATTTAATGGTTAATACAAATAAGTTTAATTTGGAGAACTTGAATAATTCACAAAAAATAGAAGTTTTACCAAAAGAAATGCAAGATTTATTTGCTCAATTTGGAAACTATAAGGGTTATGCTGATGTTAACTTTGGATTAAATAAAAACTTGTTGGTGGGAAATATTAAATTCAATAAGCCACAATTTATACATACAAAATCAAATATTCCATTTAATTTTGATAATTTCAATATTTATTTTAATAACGGAATAATCCATATTAATGATATGGTGGCACAAATTGCAGATATGCCATTTTTCGGTGATATTTCAATCTCTGAAATAACAAAATCACCAAGAATAAACGGGTATTTCACTTCTAAAATAACTGATGATTTCTTACAAAAATATGTTCCAAAAAATATTTCTGACAAAATTAAGCTTGTTGGGGATATTAATTTATCTTCAAAACTTAGTGGAACTAGTGATAATTTAACTATTATGCCTAAAATCACTTTTTTCCCAGATGCTGATATTACGATTGACGGAACAAGCTTAGGTGAAATTTCTGACAAAAGAGAATTTGATGCAGATATCAATATAACAAAAGATAAAATAAATGTAAGAAAACTAGATTATATTAAATATATAGCTTCACAAAATAACAAAATAAATCCGATTGTTTTTGCAACGATTAATGGACTTTTAGCTGTTAAACAAGATAATATAATTGAACCAATAGAAGTAAATGTAAAAACACATAAAAATATATCAGCAAGAATTTTAAATATTCTTTTGAAAAAACCAATACTAAAACAAGGTTCATTTAGTTGTGATATGAAATACAACAATCAACAATTAAAAGGAACTTTGGATGCAAGAAATCTTGATATTCCATTATTTGATACTGTTGTGAAAAATGTAAAAATAAATGCTGATAAAGATATTGATTTGAGTTTATTTGGTTTCTTGAATGATTCTAAAATTAAGATAGAATCTATTATTGAAAACAATTTGATTTCTAAACCAGAAGTTCATTTATTAAAGATTAGTGCTGACCAATTAGATAACGATAAGTTGTTGAGAAGTTTATCAAAAGCACGTCAAGCAATGAATACAAATAATGAAATTAAAAATGTTGATTTTACTGGGTTCCATTTATGCAATGGTATTATTGAAGTTAAAAAATTGATTGTAAAATCATTGATTGCGGATGATGTTAATAGTCATTTTACAATTGATGAAAAAGGTATATTTAAAGCTGATGATATTAACTTGAAAGTTGGTCAAGGTAATATTAAAGGTCACATCCAATATGACTTAATGAATAATAAATTTAATGGTGACTTTGAGCTTGCAAATGTGGATTCTAACTATGTAGCGGAAACATTGTTCTATAGTAAAAACCAAGTATATGGTAATGCAAATGGAAAAGTATACTTAGAATCACAAGGTACAACGGATGAAGAGATAATTAAAAATCTTCAAGGCTTTGTTTATTTTGATATTTCTGACGGTAAAATGCCAAAACTTGGCTCTTTAGAATATCTTTTAAGAGCAAGCAATATAATTAAAAGCGGTATTACTGGTTTTACTTTGAATAGTATTTTAGAAATTTTAAATTTGGTTAAAACTGGTTATTTTTCAAACATTAATGGCAGTTGCAAAATTGAAAATGGTGTTGCGAAAGATATTGAAATATTCTCAAAAGGTGAAAATTTGAGTTTATATATTCATGGAACTTATGATATTAGTAAAACCCACGCAGATATGGAAATTCTAGGAAGATTATCAAGAAAAATTTCAACTGTATTTGGAACAGTTGGTAATGCTTCATTGAATACTTTCTTTAAACTTATTCCTGGTATTTCAATGCTTGATTTTAGTAGGAAAGATTTTATAGAAGATGTAGAAAAAATTCCAACATTTACAAATGGAGATTATGAAGCAAAAGTATTCCAAGCTATAATTAATGGTGATATTAACGATTCTAATTATGTACAAAGCTTTAAATGGGTACAATAAAATTTAAGTATATTTTCTTCATCAATTGTTTAAAAAAAATTTTTATATTAGATAATATTCTCATAAGGTAAAAAAGGGGAATATTATGAAAAGAGTATTACTTTGTATTATGGACGGTTGGGGTATAAATAAAGACTGCCCTTTAGATGCAACTTTAACAGCAAACACTCCAAACATGGATAAATTCTATAAGGAAGAAAAAAATATTCAAATTTATGCTGACGGTGAACATGTTGGTTTACCAGATGGTCAAATGGGTAATTCTGAAGTTGGTCACTTAAATATTGGTGCTGGTAGAGTTGTTTACCAAGATTTAACAAGAATCAACAAATCAATCAAAGATGGTGATTTCTTTACTAACGAAAAATTCTTGAACGCTGTAAAACACGTAAAGGAAAACAATTCATCACTTCATATGTATGGTCTTGTTTCAACTGGTGGCGTTCACTCATCATTAGAACATATTTTAGCATTAGTTGATTTCGCTAAAAAACAAGAACTTACAAAAGTATATTTCCACGCATTTTTAGATGGTCGTGATACACCTCCACAAAGTGCTGTTGAATATTTAGAACAATTAGAAGCTAAGTTAAAAGAAGCTGGACTTCCACCTGTTGCTTCTGTATCTGGTAGATACTATGCAATGGATAGAGATAACCGTTGGGATAGAGTTCAAAGAGCTTATGATATGTTAGTTCTTGGTGAAGGCAATAAAGCAGAATCAGCAGTTGAAGCAGTTAAAGCTTCTTATGCAGCTGGCGTAAATGATGAGTTTGTTGAACCAACAGTTATTAATGTTCCAAATTCTAGAATTGAAGATAATGATGCAATTATTTTCTTCAACTTTAGACCAGATAGAGCAAGAGAAATTTCTAAAGCAGTTATGTTCGAAGACTTTGACGGTTTTGAAAGAAAAGCAGTTAGAAAGAATCTATACTATGTAACTTTCAAACAATATGATGCTAGCTTCCCATTCCCAGTAGCATTCGAACCACAACCATTAGTAAACTTGCTTGGTGAAGTTCTAGACCAAAATGGTGTAAAACAATTTAGAACAGCAGAAACTGAAAAATATGCACACGTAACATTCTTCTTTAATGGTGGTATTGATGAACCAAATAAATTAGAAACTCGTGTATTAATCAACTCACCAAAAGTTGCAACATACGACTTGCAACCAGAAATGAGTGCTCCAGCAGTTTGCGAAGAAGTTCTAAAAGCTTTGGATAATGAAGAATATGGATTTATTTTAGTTAACTTTGCAAATCCAGATATGGTTGGTCATACTGGTGTTATGGAAGCAGCAGTTAAGGCTTGTGAAACAGTTGATACTTGTGTTGGTAAGATTGTTGCAAAAGCAAAAGAAAATGATGTTGCAGTAGTTTTAACTGCAGACCACGGTAACGCTGAATGTATGTTAAATGTTGAAACAGGTGCTCCATATACTGCACACACAACAAATCCGGTTCCATTATTTGTAATGAATGCTGGTGTTGAATTAAAAGAAACAGGTGCTTTGTGTGATATTGCGCCAACAGTTTTAGAATTAATGGGTATTGAAAAACCAGCTGAAATGGATGGTAATTCATTAATAAAAGAACTTGTTTCAAGCAATAAATAATTAAACTTACTAAAAGAAAAGCCACTTAATAAAGTGGCTTTTTATTTTTATAAATTTAATTTTTTAATAAGTGCTGGAACAATAATATCCCAAGCTTTTTCATTCGGATGATGGTCGTTAGGAAGTCTATAAATCCGATCATCTAAATTTGTTTTTGTTATTTCCTTTGCATAAAGTACATTTATCTCGTCATTTTCTAACTCTTTCCAAGGATAACTATAATAATCATTGTAAATCATAACTACAAACTTGGGAGTTTTCCCATTATTATTAAAATGTTTATCAACTTCTCTTTTAATTTCCCTCAAGTATAATCGAATCAAATCAAATGAATTTTCAAATTTTTCTTTTTTAAATGCAAAATGTCTACTAATAAAGAAATTAAAATAAGAACGATAAAACAAGCTTTGTTTTTCTTTAAATTCAAGTTTTGTAAAATTTTCTATAGGTATAAATGTAGGACTTGGTTGTCGATATACTGGTGCATATAATCTTGGTATGTGGTCTGTGATGTATGTGAAAATAACATATTCAATATTGTTATTGTTTCGTAGCAGTTCAGTTCTTAGTTCATCATTTCTTAAGATGTATAGCATTTCTTTTGCTGATGCGGCATCTAATCCAAAATTATATACAGGTCTTTTGGTTTCAAGTGATAACTTGTATTGAAACGTTTCTTCCAATAACAGACTATTTCCGTATGTGAAAGAACAACCTAGTAATAAAATAGCTGGTTTGTTGTATTCTGTACCAACGGCTGGTCTAAATTCTTCATAAGGAGTATATTCTTTTTGCGTATATTTACTAATTAACGGCTCGAAAAAATGTTTGAATTCTGTACTTTGTTGTAAATTTTTCTTATCAATATGAAAGACTTTTTCTCTGTAGAAGGTATGTATGGCTATAAATTCAATGATACAAACGGAAAATAATATAAAAAGTATATTTATTATCATTATTTTAAATTTTTTATTCATAATTCCTCTAACGTATAAACTTATTTTATTATCTATAAATCCAATTCCTTAACAAGTGCTGGAACAATAACTTCCCAAGCTTTTGCGTTAGGGTGACTATCTTCTTTTGAAATTTTGTATTTATCATCATAAAGATTTATTCCGGTTAATTTTTTAAAATCTATTACCTTTATTTTTTCATTATCAATTACTGAAAAATCATTCTTTGGATGATTTTCATAAACTAAAATAACAAATTTTGCATTTGGAAAGTGTTTATTTATTTCTTTATTAATTTCTTGAAAATATAAACATAATAAATCGAAAGTTTCATTTTTATCTATTTTGCCATATAAAGCTGTTACTATTTCTTGATATAATTGGCTGTTTAAAAGAATTTTGTTTACTTCATAAAATTCTAATGAATTACCAACTTTTCTAAATGTTGGACTTAGTGAGAATAATTTTATCTGGTTATATAGTCTGAATAAATGGTGAGAAATATAAGGATAAATTATATATTCAAAATCTGTTCTATTCCCGAATAATTCGTTTCTAAGGCTATCATTTCGTAAAATATATAGCATTTCTCTAGGAGAACTACCAATAACACCTAGATTATAAACAATTCTATTTGTGCTTGATGATAGTTGAGCAGCTAGAGTATCATCTTCTTTTAACCCTAATCCATATGCAAAAGAACATCCCATAATTGCTAATGGTGGCTTAGATGATTGATTTTGTGGATATGAAGGTCCTCGCATGTTTGAGGTATTGATGTAATTAAAATTTTTGTACGATTTAAATAAACATTCTAAGTGAAAATTAAATGTATAAGTAGAAGAAGCACAAGTTTTATATTCTTTATAAATGCAATAACATTCGGCAACTAACAGTAATAAGAAGATTATTAAAAAATTGACTAGTGTTATTTTGAAAAACTTTTTCATAATTCCTTTATGTTTTAAATTTATATCGTATGATATTAGTATATATTAATTAACTTATGAAGGGCAATAAAATGAGTTTGACTAAAATTGAAGATTTACCTACCGTTTATAATGCAAAGGAAACAGAAGAAAGTATTTATAAATTTTGGGAAGAAAATGAATGTTTTAAGGCTAATGCAAAATCTGAAAAAGGACCATATTCTATTGTAATTCCACCACCAAACGTAACTGGTGTATTACATATGGGTCACGCTTTAGATGGGACTTTGCAAGATATTTTAGTTAGATATCACCGAATGTCTGGTTATGAAACACTATGGATGCCTGGTACAGACCACGCTGGTATTGCAACTCAAAACGTAGTTGAAAAGAAATTACGTGGTGAGGGTAAAACTCGTTTTGATTTAGGTCGTGAAAAATTTGTTGATTTAACTTGGGAATGGGCTAACGAACATAAAAGTGCTATTCTTAACCAATTTAAACGTCTAGGTGCTTCTTTTGACCGTTCAAGAGAGAGATTTACTCTTGATAAAGGATGCTCTGAAGCAGTAAAAGAAGTTTTTGTAAAACTTTATGAAAAAGATTTAATCTACAAAGGCGCTTATATCGTTAACTGGTGCCCACGTTGTCAAAGTGCTATTTCTGATGTCGAAACTGATTATGAAACAGAAAATAGTAACTTATGGGAAATTAGTTACCCATTAAAAGATGAAAAAGGTGCTATCGTTGTTGCAACATCTCGTCCAGAAACTATTTATGGTGACGTTGCAGTTGCAGTTAACCCAGATGATTTTAAATATAAAGATTTAATCGGTAAAACTGTTTTAATACCTTTAACTGGAAGAGAAATTCCAATTATTGCTGATGAATATGTTGATAAAAACTTTGGTACTGGTGCTTTAAAAATTACTCCAGCACATGACCCTAACGACTATGAAGTTGGTAAACGTCATAATTTAAAACCAATTTGGGTTATTGATGAAGAAGGCAAAATGAAATCTTGTGAAGAGGTTCATTATGCTATTCAAGGTTTAACTCGTGAAGAAGCAAGAGTTAAAACTGTTGAAATGCTTCAAGAAAAAGGTAGATTAGTTAGAATTAAACCTATTGAACACAACGTTGGTAAATGCCAAAGATGTAATACAACTATTGAACCATTACTTTCTGAACAATGGTTTGTAAGAATGGAACCTTTAGCAAAAGCGGCTATTGCTGCTGTTGAAAATGGTGATATTAAATTTGTTCCAGAAAGATGGACTAAAAACTACCTTGGTTGGATGACTAATATTCGTGATTGGTGTATTTCTCGTCAATTATGGTGGGGACACCAAATCCCAGCTTATTATAATAACGAAACTGGTGAAATGGTTGTTGCAAAAGAAAATCCAGACCCAACTAAATTTACTCAAGAATCAGATGTTCTTGATACTTGGTTTTCATCTGGTTTATGGCCTTTCTCTACAATGGGTTGGCCAAATACAGATGCTGAAGACTTTAAGAAATTCTATCCAACATCAACTCTTGTAACCGGTTTTGATATTATTTTCTTCTGGGTTGCAAGAATGATTACAATGGGTGAAGAATTTACAAAGAAAGCACCATTCTCTACTGTTTATATTCACGGTTTAATTCGTGATGAACATGGTCAAAAGATGTCTAAATCAAAAGGTAACACAATCGACCCAGTTGGCATTATCGATAAATATGGTTGTGATGCTTTAAGATTTACACTAACATCACTTTGTACATATGGCGGTCAAGATATCAAAATTAGTGATGAAAAGTTTGAATATGGTAGAAACTTTGCAAACAAGATTTGGAATGCTTCAAGATTTGTATTAATGAACCTTGATGGTGTTGATAATAAAGAAATCGATTTTGCAAATCTAACTCTTGCAGATAAGTGGATTTTAAATAAATTAAATGAAACTGCAAAAGAAACAAATGACAATATTAAAAACTACAGAATTGGTGAGATGGCTCATACATTATATGACTTCTTCTGGAATTCATATTGCGATTGGTATGTTGAAATCGCTAAAATTCAACTTCAAGATGAGTCATTAAAATTAAATACACAAAGAGTATTGAGATATGTTCTTGATATGACCTTGAGATTAATTCACCCAATTATGCCTCATATTACAGAATCCATCTGGCAATTAATGCCAAATAATGCGGATGTTAAAGCAATTATGCTTTCTGATTATCCTGTATATGAAGAAAAACTTGCATTTCCTGATGAAAATACTCAAATGGAATTTGTATTCGAGACAATTAAATCCTTGAGGAACGTAAGACAAAGCTTTAATATTCCAGTTTCAACAAAGGTTAATATTGAAGTTATTGCAAATGCTCAAGAAGAGATTATCTTCAAAAAAGTAGAAGCATACTTACACCGTCTAGCAAAAGTTGAAGATATTAAATATGTTGATGAAAATCACAAAACATTAAAACAATCAGCTTCTGCCGTTGTAAGCAATTCAAAAATCATTATTCCTTTGGCAGGTTTAATTGATTTAAACGAAGAAGTTAAACGCCAAAATAAAAAGCTAGAAAAACTTTTAGCAGAAAAGAATAGCTTATTAGCAAGAACAAATAATGAAAAATTTATGGCTAATGCAAAACCTGAATTGATTGAACAAACAAAAAATAGAATTGAAGAATTGACTGTTCAAGAAAATGCAATAAATGAATTAATAAATTCATTAAAAGATTAGAATAAAAATGATATTAAAAAGCACCCATTTTATTGGGTGCTTTTTGTTGTTTATTTGTTTTTCTCTGTCATACTAAGCGTTAGCGAAGTATCTCATTGTCTTTGTTTTTAGTTCTTTTGATTCTTCGGTTTCACTTTAGAATGACTTTCGTTTTTTCTTCTAGCAAACGTTTTTCTAGATTGCCACGTCACTTTGTTCCTCGCAATGACGATTGTTTTGCTTTCCTGTCACTGCGAGTCGTTGGCGTGGCAGTCTAGTTGTATTTTTTCTGGATTGCTTCACTACGTTCGCAATGACAATTTACTGTTCGGAATATCGCCTCTTGAAATTCCTTTGCGCTCGTTGCTGTCGTTCGTGCCACTTCGTTTGTCCTCACTACGCACTCGCTTACCGGAAATTTGTCTCTTGGTTGCTCGCAATAAACGGCGTTGCGTGCTGAAACTTCATCATTTACAGCACTTCAGCCTCTGCTCGCAATCCGCTTCATCCGTCCGGAATTTCGCTATTTGAAAAAAAATGAAAAGTTTGGTATTTTATAAAGGTGGGAATTCATCTAATAAGATGACTTCTTAGTTGTTCAGATATAGTACAATTTGTACGGAGGACTATTATTTATGAGTGAGACATATACACTATACACCCGTTCAAACTTTGATGGACTAGTTTGTGCGGCATTGTTAAAAGAAATAGGCATAATTGATGCTGTTAAGTTTGTACATCCTAAAGATATACAAGATGGAAAAATTCAGCTTGGTCCAAATGATATTACGGCAAGTTTGCCATATTCAAGTGGGGTTTATATGGCGTTTGACCACCATTCAAGCGAAGCTGTTAGAACAAAAGATGTAAAAGAAAACTATGTTATAGAACCAGCTGCTCCTTCATCAGCTAGAATAATTTATGAATATTTTGGTGGTGAAGATAGATTTTCTTCTACACTTTATGACTTAATGGAAGCTGTTGACAGAGCTGACTGCACAAGTTTTTCAGAAGAAGATATACTAAACCCTCAAGGTTGGGTATTATTAAATTACCTAATGGATCCTAGAACTGGTTTGGGCAGATATAGAAACTTTACTATATCTAATTACAACTTAATGCTAAAGTTGGTTGATTTATGCTCACAAAAATCAATTACAGAAATCATGGAAGATCCAGATGTTAGAGAAAGAATAGCTCTTTATAACGAAGAACAAGAAAAATTTAAAGAACAAATTAAACGTTGTACAAGAGTAGAAGGAAAAGTTGCAATTCTAGATATTCGCAATGAAGAAGTTATTCATGTTGGTAATAGATTTATGGTTTATGCGCTATTCCCAGAATGTAATATATCTGTTCACGTATTTCTTGGAAAACAAAATTTAAATACAGTATTTGCTGTAGGTAAATCAGTTGTTACTCGTTCTTGCCCTATCGACGTTGGTGCAATGATGTATGAATATGCTGGTGGTGGACATATAAATGCTGGTACTTGCCAAGTAGATAATGACAAGGCAGAAGAAACTTTAACAAGTATTTTAGAAAGAATTAAAGTTTTAGAAGCTGAAAATTCGCCAGAATAAAATTTATAAATAGAAACAGCCTCTAACTTGGAGGCTGTTTTTTTATTCTTATTTCCTACTCTCGATTAATCTTTTCTCTTCTATTAAGCTTTCCTCCTGTTCTATCCATATTTGACGTGTGGTAAGTTTCTCTTGCGAGATAACTATTTTTTTGAATATTGCATAGTGAACATCTATAAAATTAACCTTTTCTAACTCTTCTACATAAAATTCAGTTGAGCCACAATTTGGGCAAAATTTTGTATCTGGGACTATTTCGTTGTATTTTGTATGGGCAGAGCGTTTTATATTGCAACAACTACAACGGACTAAAAACCATTTATTTTGAACATACGCGCCACAATCTGGGCAATATGCTTCATCTACATCTATTGGCACATTATTGTGTTGGCACTCATGTTTTTTTAATAGGAAATCGAATAACATATTTTATGTATAATGATATATTTTTTTTAGTCAAGAAATAGTATTATATATTTATGGATAAATTTATTGGGTATTTAAATTTTTTACAAAATAATTTAAATAAATTTTATGAACAGCAATCACCTTATATTGCTTGTCAAAGAGGTTGTTGTTTGTGCTGTAAAAATGCACAATTCCCTTTTAGCGAGATGGAATTTAATTATCTTATTCAAGGTTCATTAACTTTATCAAAAGAAGTACAAAACAAAATAGAAGAAAATATCGCCAAAGTCATCAAAGATAAAAAAGAGTTTAACGGAGAGACATTTAAATACGATTGTCCTTTTCTGATTGATAATGTTTGTTCTGTATATGAATATAGAGGAATTGTTTGTAGAACCTTTGGATTGATTGAAGAAAATGGAGATAAAGCAAAAATTCCATTTTGTCACGAAGAAGGATTAAATTATTCTAATGTTGTAGATAAAGAAAAAAACACCATTTCACAAGAAAAATATTTAGCTTTAAATGAGGAAAATCTTCCACTTGCATACAATATTAATTATAATTTATTGACAAGTAAAAAGGTTGAACAAGAATTTGGTTTTAAATTTGGCGATAAAAAGCCATTAATAGATTGGTTTAGTGAATGAATATAAGAAAAGAACTAGAAATATTATCAGAAAAGAAATATCAAGAGTTTTCTGCGTCATTAATTCCTAATGTTGATAATGTTTTAGGGGTTAGAACTCCTAATTTGCGTAAATTATCAAAAGAAATCTTAAAAGATAAAGATTGCGAAAAGTTTTTAAAAACTAATCAATTTAAGTATATGGAAGAATATATGCTTAAAGGAATGGTTATCGGTCTACTTAAAAAGCCAATAGAAGAAGTGCTTCCGTATATTAAAGATTTTGTCCCAACAATTGATAACTGGGGAGTTTGTGATTGTTTTTGTTGTAGTTTAAAAATTACAAAAAATAATTTAGAAGTAATGTGGAATTTTATTGAGCCATATTTTAAATCGAATAAAGAATTTGAAATCCGTTTTGCATATGTAATGTTGCTCAATTATTATCTAACTGATGAATATATTGATAGGGTTTTAAATCTTATTGATGAATTTAAAGATGAAAGATATTATTCAAGAATGGCAGTTGCATGGCTAGTTTCTATTTGTTATATAAACTATCCAAATAAGACGGAAAGGTATTTAAAAAAATCCAAACTTGATATTTGGACTTTTAATAAAAGTATTCAAAAAATATGTGAATCTTTAAAAATTGATAAAGAAGCCAAAGAAAAATTGAAACAAATGAAAAAATAATTTTAAATTGTTTTCTAAACTTTATTTAAAATAATCACAAATAAGTTCTTTTTTATTATAAGTTCTAACTTTTCTTGCTAATCTTGATAGGAAAGAGGGTTCTTTGTGCAAAAGTTTATCTCTTAAAACAGCCTTTTCGATTAAAAGACGGTTAAAAGATTCATTTAACGATAACTTTTCTTCTGTTAAATGAGGTTGTATAGTTTGCAAACGTAATTTGCACATTCTTATAGAACTTTTTATTTCTTCTTGTTGTCTTATATTCATATATTAATTCGTCCTAGTTTTCTTATATGCAGATAAATAACCATTGCTTTCTGACATATTAATAATAATAAATTTTGTATTAAAAACATTCCCCCAAAAAGTTTAAAATAATTCTTCAAATGTAAACTTTTATTGTATTTTGTAATGCAATTTATACTCCATGTAAATGTATCTTTGAATATCTATACTAGAAAAGGTTGAGAACGTATCATTTTAATAATAATTTTATAAAAGGTATTACAATTATTGAAAAAAGGGTATATAATAGGTAACACAGTTATTTTGGAAATTAATAGTGAGTTTATTTTCTGGTTTTAAAGATTTACTAGGACAAATAAATAAAATTGACGGTTCTATATATATGAAAGGTAAAGACTTTGCGGATGTTTACGCAAAGAATATTGCCCTAGAAGAAGAAATTGCAGCACGTACAAAAGAATTAGAACAAGCTAATCAAACAATTCTTACATTAAATAGTGTTTGGGAGATGATGAATTCTTCTCAACCATTATCTAGTATGTTAGCCAAAATTGTTAGTATTTTGTATGAAGATATGAATTATCATTTTGCTTCTATACTAAAAATTGAAGTTGATGAAAATAATAACCTTTATTTCTCAGAAAAAGCAGCTTCTGCTAATATGAGTATGAATAAAGTAATAAATGTTGCTCAAGCAAATATGGAAACATATAAACTTCCATATGTTGTTAATTCTATTGTTGTAAAAGCTATAACGGAAAGAAAAATATATTCTACTCCTGATATAAAAGGGATGATAAGAATGTTTTTCCCAAATCTTACAGAAGAACAGTTAAATGATTTAGTTAAGAATATGAATTCCAAATCTTGTACAATTGTTCCTTTACACAAAGAACAAGAAAACTTTGGTTGTGTAATAGTTTCTTCTGAACGTGAAGGTGTGACTGATACTGAAACTAACTTTTTATCATTGTTTGCAAATCAGATTGAATTAGCTATTACAGTTGCTGGTTTGTTCGAAGAAGTTAAAAAACAAGCGATTACAGACCCATTAACTGGTATTTTTAACAGAAGATATTTTGAAGATAACATTGTAAAAGAAGCAGAACGTTCATTAAGGTTAAAACAACCATTTTCACTTGTTTCTTTAGACTTAGATTATCTTAAAAAGATTAATGATACTTATGGTCACCAATTTGGTGACTTGGCAATTAAAACAATCGCAAATGTCTTAAAACGTGAAGCTCGTTCTATTGATATTCCAGCGAGAATTGGTGGAGAAGAGTTTAACTTGCTTCTTCCCGGTGTGGATTCTCGAGGTGCTTCAATTGCAGCAGAAAGAATTAGAAAATCTATTGAAAATCAAATATTAGATACAATTGGTGGTATTACAGCGAGTATTGGTGTTGCTACTTTCTTGGAACACTCAGATAGAATTGATGAATTAATGGAACTTGCTGACCAAGCAATGTATAAAGCTAAATTGAATGGCAGAAACCAAGTTCAAATAGCTCAGCCTCAAAATGATGTTAATTGGCAACAAATTGCAGTTGATACCTTTATGGACATTTTGGCTAAACGTAGAATTCCAGTTGATGAAAATGTTGCTCAAACAATAACGAGAAAATTGCAAAAAATTCAAACACAAGATACTAATGCCAATGATATTTTGTATTCAATTGTTGATATGATTTCTCAAACATATAATCAAATGTATAAGACTGGTACTACAAAGTCTAAATTACTTTTGGCTGTGATGGTTGCTAAACAATTAGATTTACCAAAAGAAGAGATTGATAAGTTAAAATTAGCAATTCTTCTATATGATATTGGTAATATTATGATTCCAGAAGAAATATTCAACAAAAAAGAACCGCTTACTGATGATGAAAAGAATATTATTCAACAACATCCAGTAATTGCAGCAAGAGAAATTTTAAAACCAATTTCTAATATACAAGATATTATCCCTATTATTGAAAGCCATCACGAAAGTTGGGATGGTCAAGGCTATCCAGGAAACAAATCTGGTATTGAAATTCCGATTACATCACAAATAGTTTTATTGGTTGATGCTTTCTATGCTATGACTCAAGATAGACCATACAGACAAGCATATACGATTGATGAAATTGTTGAAATTATAAAAAAAGAAGCTGGTAAAAGGTGGAATAAAAAATTAGTTGATGATTTTATTCACGTGGTGAAAAATGAGTCAATACAATAATCTTGAAGATTTAATAACCTTTTTGTATAAAAGTATCACAACAAAAAAGGATATGTCACTTTTAAAAGATACGACTAGATTGAGCAAAATAAAATTTGATGCTTATATAGATAGTACAATTTCTTCCCCGTTATCTTTTACTGTGTTTGAACTTTCGGATAAAGGGGAGTTATTAATTGATAATCCTACACGATTAATGGAAAGTGAAGCTGCTTTCTTTTTATTTGTAAATCCAACACACGGTTGGACATTTGCTGTAAAAAATACTCTTGAAAACCAAAAGAAATTGATTAAACAAGAGCAAATTCAAAATTATAAAATTAAGTTTTTAGGATAATTATTCATCAAGTGTATAAACTTGTTGACCGGTTTCTTCTTTCATAGCAGTTTCAAGAAGAACGTATGTCATATAAGCGCCTAGTGCAACTGCTTTTGGGTCTAATTCTGTATTTTGTGCAGCTTCAATAATTGCAGAATTTATTTCTGGGTTTTCATCTTTTATATAGTGAATCATCTTTTTTCTCCAAGAATGTACATCTTGGAATATTTCAGCAAAGCATAATGATGATTGTTCTTGAGTAATAATAGGAAGCATATTCTCGCCTTTTATATAGTAATTATTTTCAAATTATAAAGAAAAAAGCATATTATTTCATCATATAATAAGTGGACTTAATGTAAAGTATATACTTTTCTTGACTCATAACCTTGTAGGGGCTAAAATAAGTAAGGTCTTATTTTAAAGGGATATTATGAAAAACATAGAAGCAAAATATATTGAAAAATTAGTAGATATTATGAAAAATAATGAACTTACAGAAGTTACTCTTGAAGATTCTGATTGTTCTTTATTAATTAAAAGTAATGGTTATAAACCAGTTGTAAAAGAAAAAACAGTGGTACAAGAAGTTGTTGCTGAACCTGTTGTAGAAGAGATAGTTGTAGAAGAGAAGAAAAATCTTACTCCAATAAAATCGAATATGATTGGTGTTTTTTATGCTAAACCATCTCCAAATGATAAACCATTTGTTCAAGTTGGTGATGAAATAAAAGAAGGACAAACTATTTGTATCATAGAAACAATTAAGTTAATGAATAAAATTGCTTCCGATGTATCTGGTAAGGTTGTTGAAATTTGTATTGAAGATGGCAAACCAGTTGAATACGGACAAGTAATTATGTATGTAGAACAATAGTGTATGGTAAAGGGATATGTTTAAAAAAGTATTAATCGCAAATAGAGGGGAAGTTGCTCTTCGTATAATCAGAGCTTGTAGAGAAATTGGTATTCCTACAGTGGCTGTTTATTCAGAAGCAGATGCAGATTCTCTACACGTAAGTTTAGCAACAGAGGCTTATTGTATTGGACCAAATGAAAGTGCAAAAAGTTATTTGAATATTCCAGCAATTATATCTGCTGCTTTAATATCTGGTGCTGATGCAATTCACCCAGGATATGGTTTTATGTCAGAAAGAGCAGATTTCGCTCAAATTTGTGCAGAACACAATATTAAATTTATTGGTCCATCACCAGAATCAATGCAATTAATGGGTGATAAAGCTACAGCAAGAAAAACAATGATGTCTAAAAATGTACCAATTACTCCTGGTACTGGAATTATTACTGATATTGAAGAAGCAAAAGCTGCAGCTAAAAAGTTTGGCTACCCAGTTATTGTTAAAGCTACTGCTGGTGGCGGCGGTAAAGGTATGAGAGTTGCAAATAATGATGAAGAATTAGAACAAAACATCGTTCTTTGTAGACAAGAAGCTGAAAAATTCTTTGGTAATCCAGATGTTTATATGGAAAAATTCCTTGTAAACCCTAGACATATCGAAGTGCAAGTTATTGCGGATAAATTTGGCAATGTTGTTCACTTAGGTGAAAGAGATTGTTCAATCCAAAGAAGACACCAAAAATTAGTAGAAGAAGCACCATCTCCAGCTGTTAGTGAAGATGTTCGTAAAAAACTTGGTGAAGCTGCAGTTAGAGCTGCTCAAGCTGCTAATTATGAAGGTGTTGGTACTATCGAGTTCTTATTAGATAAAGATAAAAACTTCTACTTTATGGAAATGAATACTCGTTTACAAGTTGAACACGGTATTACAGAAATGATATCGAATGTTGATATTGTTAGAGAACAAATCAATATTGCAGCTGGCAATCCATTATCATTCAAACAATCAGACATCAAATTATATGGTCACGCAATAGAATGTCGTATCAATGCAGAAGACCCAGATAGAAACTTCTTGCCAGCTCCAGGTAAAATTGATGGTTACATCACTCCTGGTGGTTATGGTGTAAGGGTTGACTCTCACGTATATTCTGGTTATAAAATCCCACCATATTATGATTCTTTAATCAGTAAACTAATGTGTTGGGCACCTACTAGAGAAGAAGCTAGAAGAAGAATGTACCGTGCATTAAAAGAGTATGTTATCACTGGTGTAAAAACAACTCTTCCATTCTATCAAGAGCTTATTGAAGATGAAGTATTTATAAGTGGTGTATTTGATACTGGCTTTATGAATACATATAAACAAGACAAAAAATAAGAATTTAAAAAGGCATAACTTTTAAGTTATGCCTTTAAATTTATAATTGGGGAATGAGTTCTTTGTTTGGTTTGTTTTAAAAATTGATGAATTTTTTCTCGTGGCATAAATAGATCACAACTACTTTTGTCCTCTATAAAACCACAAATATCTTCGTAAAATCCGTAAGCACTTGATACAGCATTTTTTATTACAAATTTTCTTTGGCTATCATTATCTAGTACTTCTTTGCCCATAGAGGCTAATAATACTTGTCCTACATATTTGTGTTTATTATCTTGTTTTGATTCAATGTAGTTTACTTCTAAACTTTTTTCTCTATCTTCTGCGCAGCATAAACCAAGTGTTTCTCCGTTTTGTTTTTCTAATGTGAATACAGCGACATCACAGCTTAAACCACGCTGAACCTTTGTAAGTTTTCTTTCCATATTTGCAAGGGTTTCATTTATATATCTCCATTCTTCGCCAAGGTTTTCAATTTCTTTTAAGTCACTTTTGTCATTACAATCGTATTTGTAGCAGGTTGCTCCTACAAATCTTTTTTCCTCCTTATCAAAGATTTGGCAATACGTTATTGGGATTTTTTTACCGAAAGAGATATTCATATTACACCTTTAAATCAATTATTGAAGCTTGAGTTCTTTCTTCTGTTCTAGAAATAAATTCTCTCATTTGTTCTTTATCCATGTGAAAGCCACTTTTGCCACAGTCAGTGAATTTACATACATCTGTATAAAATGGAATTGCATCT
Organism: Candidatus Gastranaerophilales bacterium; assembly: GCA_017467305.1. GTDB lineage: Bacteria > Cyanobacteriota > Vampirovibrionia > Gastranaerophilales > Gastranaerophilaceae > Avigastranaerophilus. The sequence continues at coordinate 15,517 of JAFTSM010000042.1, read as the reverse complement.
TCCATTGATTCTAATACAGCAAATGCTGAACCTCCGTTTGCCAGAGATTCTTTTGCAAGACAAGCCAAAAATGTTTGTCCAACAAATTTATAGGGGTTATTAATCTTCGTATCTAACCAATCAATTGAAAAGAGATTATTTTCCCATTTGGATATTTCAGCCATTGCAACAGTTTCATTATCTTTTGTTTGAAGAATATAGAAAAAGTCTGGGTTCATTTTTATTCTATGAGCTAAAACATTATATTTATGCTGCATATTATCATAAATTTCCCAGTTGAAGTTCCAATCTTTTCTTGATAATAGAACTTCTTGAAAATCGCTTTCATCTCTACAGTCCAGTTCATAGACAGTTGCTCGTTCAAATTCTCCAGTTTTTCTATTTTGAATATTTCCTGTGGCTATTGGGATTTTTTTACCGAATGATATATTCATCTTATACCTTCAAATCTATAATTGGAGCGTGAGTTCTACTTTCAGTTTGTTCAATAAATGCTGGGATTTCTTCATAAGGAAGATATGGCATATCAAATTCACCAATTTTAAATCCGCAGATTTTTTCGTAGAAATCTCTAGCAGAATCGACAGCTCCATATACCGAAAAAGCATCGGTAGCTTTTTGGTAAACTTCTCTTGCTACTGTTGCCAATAGTGTTTGCCCTACGTATTTATATGGCTTTTTCTTTTTGGTATCTAAGTATGATAGGTCAAAGGCTCCTTCATATATTTCTTCAACTTGGCTCATCCCAAGTGTTTCACCATCTTTGTTTTGCAAAATATAAAATGAAGAATTATCATATTCTTTGTATACGTTTTGAAGTTCAATTCTATCGCACATGTTATCGTGGATATATGTTGCATATAGCCATTCTCGTGTCGGTTTTACAACTTCTAATAAATCACTTTCATCAGTGCAATCAAGTTCATAAACAGTTGCTGGCTCAAATTTTCCGGTTTTTAAATTCTGGATTTGACATTGTGCTATGGGAATTTTTTTACCAAAAGAAATTTGCATTTTTAGCCCTTTAAGTTAACCAATTGTGCATTTGTGCGTTGTTCGGTTTGTTGAATAAATTTGTTCATTTGTTTTTTATCTGCACTTAAAAAGATATTTCCAAAATTTTGAAATCCACAAATTTTATCATAAAATGCAATTGCTGAGGGATGTGGGTCAAAAACGGATAGTCTAACGCCTGCTTTGCTCATTATATCTTTAGAAACAGAAGCAAGTAATGTCTGACCAACGTATTTATATTGTTTATTCTTTTTTGTATCAAATAAAGACAGATTATGTGCATTTTTAATCTGTTCTTCAGTTTGTGCCATTCCCAAAGTTTCACCTTTTTGGTTTTGTAAAATATAAAATGATAAATTACTATCTTCTCCAATTTGTTGCTGAATATATTTATCGCACATATTTCTATTAATATCCCTAGCGTATGTCCAAGAATTTTGTGGTTTAATTGTTTCTAAGATATCTGTTTCATCAGTGCAATCAAGTTCATAAACTGTTGCTGGTTCGAAAGCACCAGTTTGTAAGTTTTGAATTTGTGTTTGCATTATAGGTATTTTTTTACCAAAAGATATATTCATATTATGCTTTCTTATCTAATATTGGGGCATCTGTTTCAAATTCAGTTCTTTCTATTAATGTTGAGATATCGTCTCTGTTCATTCTGTAAAGGTGGTCTCCGTGTTCATGGAACCCAACTTTGCTATAGAAAGGATATGCGTCATCTATTGCAGTTGTTACGGTCATTTGATGACCATTTTTCTTTAGTAGTTCCTTGCCTGCACAAGCAAGCATTGTTTGACCAGCATATTTGTATTCATTTCTTGGCTTAGTTGTAATGTAGTTAACATTACTAACACCATTGAAAGTGCTTATATGTGTTAACCCTATAATCTCTTTTCCTACCTGTATTGAGTAGAAAGAATCATTGCTTTTTTGATTAAAGTATGTCTGTACAGTATGTTTAATATCCATTTTATTTGCAATGTTATTTCTAAAAGCCCATCTTCTATCCAGATTTCTTACTTCATCAATATCACTTTCATCTTTGCAATTGTATTCATAAAAAGTAGCTGGAACATATTCTCCTGTTTGTTTGTTTTGTATTTGACAGGTATATCTTGGAATTTTTCGTCCAAAAGATATTTGAGACACTTTCATTTTTTATTCCTTTCAATAAAATTAAAACTTCTAAAAATATAAGTTGCTTGTTTGAAAAAAAATTTTTAGCTAGTTATCATAATTTTGTGAAGGGGTAAATTATGAGTGAAAATATTGTGGCAAAACCAAAACGAGAAATGCTAAATTATATAAATGTATTTAGAGGTCTTGCTATTCTTTTAATTTTGGCTGGTCATACAATGCAGATTGGTGCAAAAGGTAGTTGGGTTAATAACATTTCGTTTGAAGTTTGGGCAGGTGGAACAGCTTTGTTTATCTTTATTTCTGGATTTTTATTTCAACATTTATCATCAAAATTTGAATATAAAAATTATCTTTCTAAAAAATGGACTAACGTGATAATTCCTTATATGCTTACTGCTATTCCTGGTATTATTCTTTGCTTTTTAGTTCCACAACTGTATGGAAACCCTTTTGACGGATTAAATCCATTAGCGCAAATTGGTGTATTTTTGACTACTGGGCGTGTCCATAATGTACCAGCATGGTTTATTCCTATGATTGTTATTTTCTTTATGTTTAGCTGGGTACTTTTGTATTTAGAAAAGAAAAATATTTTATACAAAGCACTTCCTTTCCTTTTTATAATTACCTTCTGTGTTCCAAGAATGGATATTGAGCCAGAGTGGGTCGCTAATTTTGATTATCTACATAAATATTTTGAGTACTTAAAGTTTATTGGTTCTAGCTTTGTTCATTTTGCTTCAATGTATGTGTTTGGTATGTTTTTATCTGCAAATAAAGATAAAATTGATATATTTTGGGATAAAAGAAGATTTTTCTTTGGGTTGATGATTGTTACTGCAATTGCAGATATCTATTTTAACCATTATGGAATGATGTTTAATGGAACAGTTTCTAAAATCTTTTTAACGGTTTTAGTTTTAGCATTTTTAAAACATTATGATGAGAAAATAAAAGCAAATGAAAAATTAAATCATATTTTAGACGTAACAGCAAAATATAGCTTTGGATTATTCTTTATACATTGGTATTTTGTATTTGCATTTAATAGATTATTTGATGTTCCGAAAGTATTGCCAGTAAATAGTTTTATCGAATTTTTAATTTCGTCTGGCATTGCGTGTTTAAGATATTTATTTGTATTAGGAATGAGCTTTTTGACTTTATTCTTAATTAAAACTATTTTGAAAAAATTGAAAATAGATAATACTAGAACATTTATAGGTGTGTAAAAAATACGCAAAAAATATTTTTATGTGTTTTCAATAAGTATAAATTGACTTAAAGGAAATATTATATGAATATAAACCCTGTATCATTTGGACGTGCTATAAAGGTAAATGCAACGGTTGATTCTGCAAAAATGATATCTGATGCAGCAAATGTCAAATATCCATCTACAGGATTGCATAGATTTGCAAAGAGTATTTTCGATGACACAAATATTTCACCAGCAACAGTGGTAGAACTTTCATCCGGTGAAGTATACATTTTTAGTGGTGAAGAAGCGAAAAAACAGCGTGCTATTTTTTCTGATGCGAATAAAAAGATTAAAGAAAATAATGACTTAGTCAAAATGATACCTTTATGGGATGTTAGACAAAAACGTAAACTTCAAGTAGATGTTGAAAATTATAGAATACAACATAATGCAAATTATAAAACTAGAAGCTTAGTCGAGGATGGTATTAACTGCAAACCGAAATCAACACTCGATATTGCGATAAGAACAGTTAAAAGTCAATTTTTTGGTGAATACGAAGAAGTTTCAAGTGCAACTTATACAAGTAATAGAAATGGCAAAAAAGAAACTTTTAAATATGAAGTGTAAAAAAGAGGAACATTGTTCCTCTTTTTCTTAACAATTTTCTTGTTCACAATGTTCAGTTGGTTCTTGCACTTGTGGAGTTTCTTTTTTCTTTTTAAAAAATTTATATGCACCAATACCAAGACCAATCATTGCACCTAAACCTAATAATCTAAACATATTTTCCCTCCCGTTTAAATCATATATATATTAAAAAGATTAAACGTAAGTTTCTATAGCTATTTATCTAAAAAATATAATGATTAGTATGTTGTATCAAATTTATATGCTGTTTTTCTACCGTCTTTGATATCGGCTTCAAATTCAGAAAATGTAATTCTGTTTAGCTCATTGTAAAAGTCACTTTGTGTCTTTTTCTGTTTTGATTGGGGATTATGGTGCATTACTTTCTTTTCAAATTGTTCCGCAGCTGGTGTTGCAATTAAGGGAACTAAAATTCTTTCTGCTAAAATTGTTGAGCCAATTAGTGCTAATATTTGGCTAAATCCTTTTTTTGCTGCAACTACATCATTGAACTTACAATTTTTAAATGTCTTATCCCAAATTTTATCTTGGAATTTTGGGTTTGCTAAACTAAAACCAACACCAATTTGCATTGCTGCGGTGACTACCCCAGACATTAAATCCATAGAAGCAACAAAAGGTCTTTTTTCTTCTGGAATTTCTTTGTTGTTCATTGTTGTCGCAAATCTTGCACCATAGGCAAATACATCTTTTGCAACGTTAATTGTAACAAGCGTCTTTGCTGCAAATGTATCGTTTTCAATTGCTTTTTTTATATGTTTATTTACCAATTCAGAATTGGTAATTTTATTTAGTGGATTTATCTTCATTTTTATTTACCAATTTCTGAGCTATTTTAGGATATACTTTGTTTGATATGGCAAGTACAGGTAAGTATGTTGCTGCTGAAACTACGGCCCCAACTCTATCTTTGAAAATTTCATTGTATTGTTCTTTATACGTAGAAAGAGCTTTATCTTTATCACCATTACAAGCTTTCATTATTTTTTCTGGAATTTTAGAAATATCTTTAGTTGCTTCTTCAACAAATTTAAAATTAACCTTACCATTTTTAATTAATTTATCAATACCTTTATATAGAAGAGAAAGTGTTGCTATTTGCATAGCAATAGTTATAACTGCTTCAACGGGTTGTTTTATTGCAGCCCATTGTTTGCTTTCTTCATCCTCGTGAGTAAATGGGTTATTCATAATAATTAATGGTGCAATAACTGCTTTACCCGCAGCGTTAACATAGTTAGAAACTTTTTCCCCACCATTTTTAGAGAATTTTTCTAACGAAGTAGCGGCAACTTGTCTAATGTTTGGCATATTTACTCGCATAGCAATAATTTTAAAATATCTAAAAAAAATTGTTGCTAGTCTATAAATCGAAACTTAATCAAAGTTAAAATAGCGTGTATACCGTCTTTCCAATTAATTTTTTTGCCTTCTTCATGTCCGCGTCCGACATATGAAATAGGTACTTCTTTTAATCTTGCTTTTTTCTTCATTACTTTAGCGGTAATTTCAGGCTCAAAATCAAAACGATTTGATTTTATTGTTATACCTTGAATAAATTCACGCTTAAATGCTTTGTAGCAAGTTTCCATATCCGTGATTTCTGCACCATATAAAATATTTGTAAGTAGTGTTAAAAATTTATTCGCTATTTTATTTTTTAAAATAAAGTTTTTTAAATTTTCTTTGTTTTTAAATCTTGAGCCATAAACAACATCTGCTTCATTGTTTATTAGAAGAGGAAGTAATTTATCATAATCATCTGGCAAATATTCTAAATCAGCATCTTGAATACAAACAAAATCACCAGTTGCTTCTTTAACTGCAGTTTTAATTGCAGCACCTTTACCTTGATTTTTTTCGTGGAAAAGTACTTTATAATTTGCACTTAATTCTTTTAGGATTTCGGTTGTTCCGTCAGTAGAACAATCATCAACCATAATAATTTCTTTTTCTAAGCCACAAAAGTTTGCTTGTTCAACCTTTTCTAAAAGTAATTTAAATGTGTCTTTTTCGTTAAAAACTGGGATAATAATACTAATTTTTTTCATTTTTTATCTCTTCTCTATAAAATATATAAAATATATTGTATAATGAATTTGTTAGTTTGTTAAGGATATATATGCCTAAAAAGCATAATGATATGTTATATGAGTCGGTGGATAGCGCAAAAATCCTTTTGCGAGATGCAATAGAACTGTATTGTAATGGTAATTATAAGCAAGCTGTGGCTAGCTTATCGTTAGCGCATAAGATATTTTTAGCCCATAAAGATATTTCAAAAGTATCTGTGTGTTTATCTTTGACCGCATTGGTTAAATATATTAATAAGGATGAAAGTTATTATAAATCTTTATTGTTGTTAGAAGATTCTAAATTTTTAGCTGAGAGTTCAAATGATAAAGATGTATTTGCTGTAAATAAATTTGCTTTTGGTGAAATATATTTTCACGAGAATAAATTTAATGAAGCGGTGTTTTATTTGGCGTATGCTGCAGTTGCTTTAGATGAATATCCTTTGATAAGAGTTAGAGCTTTTGAATTGTTGGCTTTAACATATATTCGCTTACAAAATGCTAAGTTGGCTTATGAATATTTAGAAAAAGCGATTAATTTATCAAAAGAATTAGGTTTGGTTGCTTTAACAGATAGACTTGTTGAAATATCAGAGAATTTTATTAATACAAATTCAACATTGAATAGTAGTTATAAACAGCAATTAAAGAAAAAGCAAGACCCAGATAAGGGAACAACCTTGTTGTTGGCTTTGTCAAAGATTGCAAGAACAGTTAACGCTGAGGCAAATCTTGATAAACTTCTTATGACTATTGCTGAACAAACAAAATTGGTGCTTAATGCAGATAGATGTACTGTTTTTCTTTTAGATAAAGAGAAGAATGAATTGTGGTCTAAAGTTGCGTTGGGTATGGAAAGTGAAGAAATACGTTTTTCTTCGGATAAAGGATTTGCTGGTCACGTTGTTAATACTGGTGAAACAATTATTATTCAAGATGCGTATAAAGATAGTCGCTTTAATAAAGAAATTGATAAACATACTGGTTATAGAACATATAATTTAATTTGTATGCCGATAAGAAACATCAAATTTGAAATTATTGGCGTATTCCAAGTTTTAAATAAAAAAGACGGTGATTTTACAGAAGCTGATGAAGAAATTTTATTGGCAATCGGCACAAATGCTGGTATTGCTATTGAAAATAATCTTTTGTTCAATATTCAACAACAAATGATTGATGAACAACAAAAGTTATTTGCTGGGTTTATTGATACATTAGCTGCCTCAATAGATGCTCGTGATAAAATTACATTAGGTCATTCAAAGCGTGTTCGCTTGTATTCAGAATTGATTTGTAATCAGCTGAAGCTAAATCAAGATATAACTCAAATTATAGCAAGGGCTGCAATGCTTCATGATATAGGTAAAATTGGTATTCGTGACGCGGTATTACAGAAAAAAGGTTCTTTAACAAAAGAAGAGTATGAACATATTAAAGAACACGTAAAAATAACATATGATATTTTGCGTCAAACAAATATGAGTACTTCCTTTATGGAAATTGCAGAAATAGCAGCTTCACACCACGAAAAATATGATGGAACAGGCTATTTTAGAGGTCTAAAAGGTGAAGAAATTCCATTTGGTGGTAGGATTTTAGCTGTAAGTGATGTATTTGATGCTATTACTTCTGTTCGTCACTACCGTGATAGGATGCCAATGAATAATGTTTTAGATATTATGCTTGAAGGTAAAAATAAGCATTTTGACGGTAAAATAGTCGACGCATTTTTGAGTATTCCTTGCGATATTCTAATGGAAGTTTTATTAAGCGAATTTGAAATGCACTTGAAAGATAAAGATAGAAAGTTATTAGCAACAATAACATTAGATGATTTTGCTAGAATTTTGAAAAAAGAAGAACCAACTGCAAAAGAAACAAAATTAGTGGAAACATTTAATTCTTATTACATAAGAAAAGAACCAATAGTTTAATAAGGGTTAGAGTATGTATAAAGTTTTAATAGTTGAAGATCACGCTTTAATAAGATTCGGGTTAAAAACAGCTTTTGAGTCTAAAAATTTTATTGATGAAATTTATGAGGCTTCTAGTGCTGAGGATGCTATAAAACTTGTGAATTCAAACCAAATTGATGCCGTTATTATGGATTTGGGTTTACCAAATATGAATGGCATTGATGCGACTCGAGAAATAAAAAATATTAATAAAGATATTAAAATTATAATTTTGACTTCACATAGTACAGAACAAGAAGTTTTAGACTCAATAAAAGCTGGGGCTAGTGCATATTGTTCTAAAGATATTAATCCAGATAGATTGGCAGATACTGTTCAATCTGTAATAGAAGGTGCTGTTTGGTTTGACCCTAAAATTTCTGATATTGTTTTAAATGCACTTTCAACAGATAGAAAAAAAGAAACTATCAATTTTGATGAAGATTATAACTTAACTGATAGAGAAAAAGAGGTTTTAGAGTACGTTTGTGAAGGTTTAAATAATGGAGAAATTTCTAAAATCTTAGATGTAAGTATTAATACTGTAAAAGTACATGTTAGCAGTATTATTCAAAAGCTTGGCGTTGAGGATAGAACACAAGTAGTAGTGAAAGCTTTTAAGTGTTTTAGTAAATAACGAAAAGGAGAGACATGTGGAATTAAAAGGATCAAAAACAGAAAAGAATTTAATGGAAGCGTTTGCTGGTGAATCACAAGCAAGAAATAAATATACATACTATGCTGCACAAGCAAAAAAAGATGGTTATGTGCAAGTAAGTAGAATTTTTGAAGAAACAGCTAATAACGAAAAAGAACACGCAAAAATTTGGTTTAAATTATTACACGGTGGCAAAGTGCCAGCAACTTTAGCTAACTTAGAAGATGCTGCTAACGGCGAAAACTATGAATGGACTGATATGTATGCAAAATTTGCAAAAGAAGCTAGAGAAGAAGGATTTAATGAAATTGCTGTTCTATTCGAGAATGTAGCAAAAATTGAAAAAGACCATGAATACAGATATAGAAAACTATGGGCTAGCATTAACTCTGGTGAAGTATTCAAGAAAAATGATGATATCACTTGGGAATGTGGAAATTGTGGTTTCTCATACAACGGAAAAGACGCTATAGAAGTTTGCCCTGTATGTAACCACCCACAAAGCTACTTCATGGAAAAGGCTAAAAATTACTAAAAATAAATATGCTAAAAAGGACTGAGTTTTATACTCAGTCCTTTTTTTATTAGAAAATCCTACCTCTATATGAATAATAGGTTTTTTTTTGAATAATGCTAATAAAAATGCTATAATTAATTACTTGATATACTTAATTTTAGGGGAAGTTATGCTTCAAGAAGCAACAAAGATATTAAATTCAGCATTTCATAATAGTTTTATTAAAAGATTAAGCCTTTATTTGCACGATTGCGTGCGTGAAGAGGTTCAAAGTTCTACTTTTAGAAACTTAAAGCAAGACAAAGAAAACAAGTGGATTTTCTTGGAAACAGAGAAATTAAATGCAGAAAATCAGTCAATTTTAGATAGTGAAAAATTATTTACTAACTATCCACAACCCTTAAAATTAGATGGTTCTGACTCTTATTTAACAGAGTTAATGTTATTGAGTGAAAATAGCCAAAAAGATAAATATTTGATTTATGGTTATTTGTTTTTAGTTGGTAAAAATGCAAAATCAAAACGTAAAAATGAGTTTTTAACACCATTATTATATTCAACTTGTAGATTAGAACGTGTTGGAATGAGCATTGAATGTTCTATTCAAGAAGAAGGACTTTCTTTAAATACAGCGGCACTAACAAGTTTGATGAATTTATCTGGTGAAGAAGATGAAATTGATAATATGTTAGATGGTTTGTTAGGTGTTGTTCCTAAACTACCATTAAAAGAAGAAGATTTAAATGTATTCTTAACTACTTTAAAATCATTAATTCCAGATTTAGAGTTTGAATTAAATCAAGATGAAAATCTTGAAAATAATGTAAAAGATTTAGCAGAAGAATTTTATGATGAAAAGGATAAACCAATTACTTTTGAAAATCTACAAGAAGTAATTGATGAAGCAGAAAATGAAAAGCCAAAACAAACTATAAAAGTAGATAAAGTTGTTTTGACAAATAAAAGTGCGATTATTCTTACAAAACGTCCACTTGTAACTGCGGGGGTATTGTATGAACTAATGAGAATATCAGAAGAAGCATCTGGCATTATTCGTGAGACTGCACTAAACGTAGTTAATGAAGAATACCTTCAAGGCAAAGGTAAAATGGCATCTAAGATTATTAAAGATAATAATCTAAAAGATTTTGTTGCAGTAACTCCTTTATCTTTAAGTGATTCTCAAGAAGATGTTATTAAAAATTTAGAAGATAACACTATTTTATCAGTATATGGACCACCTGGAACTGGTAAATCTCAAACCATTGTTAACTTAATTTGTCATTTGGTTTCAAATGGTAAAACAGTTTTGGTTGCTTCTAGAATGGATAAAGCAACAGACGTTGTTGCTGATAGATTAAATGATTTTGGAGCACCATATTTAGCACTCCGTGCTGGTCGTCAAAACTACCAAAAACAATTATCTTTTGACTTGCAAGATTTAATTTCAAACAAAGTTGATTTAGATACTGATTTTGAAAATACAATTCTTGTTGATGTTGAAGATATGCATAAATTAGTTCTTGCAATTAGAGAAAAAGAAAACAAGTGCGAAGAAATTATCAAACTAGAACAACAATGGCAAGAAATAATTAAAGAACGTGATGCTAAAGAAAAACAACTAGGCAAACTTCAATTCTTGACTGGTAAATTAACTATGCAAGAAGTTGATAATATTGACGGTGCTATCAAAAATTTAGAAAAGAATTCAGAAAAATCTGGTTTCTTTGCTGATGTTACAACTAAATTTGCTAACCATCAGTTGAAAAAAATAATTCAAAATAAAGACTTTAAACCAGATTTTGAAAATCTTGAACGTATTAAAATGGAATTAGAAGTTGCAAGATTATCAACAAAAGCAAGATATACAGAAACTCAAATGTATAAGATTGGTAATATCCACCAATTATTAGAAGAAATTAAAATGCTAAAGAGAAAACAAAAAACTCTAGCAATTGAAATTTTAAAAGGCAAAAGAAGAAATTCATTAAAAGGTTTATTGCGTGACCAAGTTAAACGTCAACGTTTAATTGTTCATACAAAAGCATTGGTTACAAGAAAGAAAAATCTTCAAAATAGACTTTTAGAAGACGAAGACTTTAAACCATTATTAGAAGCCTTCCCTTGTTGGTGTATAACAACTTATGCAGTATCAAATTCATTGCCATTAAAACCAGGTATGTTTGATGTGGCAATTATTGATGAAGCTTCACAATGTGATATTGCAAGTTGTATTCCTATTTTATACAGATGTAAAAAGGCAGTAATTGTAGGTGATGATAAACAATTACCACACTTATCTTTCTTAGAAAAATCAAAAGAACAATCTTTCTTGAGTCAGTATGAGATTCCAGATAAATATCAATTAATGTGGAGATTTAGAACTAACTCTATGTTTGATTTGGCTAATTATTATTCTACAAAGCCGGTTCTTTTAGATGAACACTTTAGAAGTTTTGCGCCTATTATCGACTTTAGTAATAAAGAATTTTATGGCGATAGAATAAGAATAATGTCAAAACTTGGTGATTCTAAAATCTTAGAATTAGTTCAAGTTGAAGATGGTAAAGTTGATGCAGAAATGACTCGTAATATGCCAGAGGTTGAGGCAATTATGCAAAGACTCCAAGAAATTATTCAAGAAGATGATAGAAATACAGACCCAGACCACGAACCAGTTAGTGTTGGTATTATTTCACCATTTAGAGGTCAAGTTGAACTAATTAAAAAAGCATTAGCACAGTTGTATCCTGATACTGTTTTAAGAAAACACAAAATTGAAGTAGGTACTGCGCACACATTCCAAGGTGATGAAAGAGATATTATTATGTTATCTTGGGCGGTTGCAAATAATAGCTTTAACCAAAGTTTAACGTTCTTACAAATACCTAACTTGTTTAACGTTGCAATTACTCGTGCAAGAAAGAAACAAATTATATTCTTATCAAAAGACCCTAAAACACTGCCTCAAGGCTTGTTGAAGGATTATATTGAATATGTTCAAGCTTATGTTGCAAGAGATAATTTAAAAGAAGAAATGAAGCTTGATGAAAATGTGTATAAAAACGTATTTGAAAAAGAAGTGGCTTCTTTCTTGAGAGATGAAGGGTTTGAAGTTACAGCTGGTCAAACAGTTGCTGGTTTAAGTGCCGATTTATTTGTAAAAGACCCAACTGGTAGAGCAATGATTGTTGAGTGTGACGGTCTTGAAGATAATGTAAGAAGTAATAAAACTCAAATTAAAAAACAAACCTTAATGGAAAGAGCTGGTATGTTTGTAGAAAGAATTTCTTATCGTGAATGGTATACAAGCCAACAAGGATGTATAGAAAGAATAAAAACAATATTTACAGAAATGATGTAAAAAAAGAGGGTTTAACCCTCTTTTTTTCATAATTAATATTATAGGTACCTATAAGGTACAAACTTTTTCGCAACCATATATGGAGTTTCGTGAGTTCACTTACTGAAACAATGTCGAACGAGCACTGTTTGAGCCACAAAGTGGCGAGTTTGCGAAGCTTTGGTTGAAGTTAGTGAAATAGAAACGGAATATCCGGTTGCTAGCCTTTTGGTACTTTTCTGCAATGAGAAAAGTACATTAGAATAAAAGTAATTTGAATTTTATTTTAATTCTTTTTGTCTCCGACGGGTCTTCCAGACGGGGGAACTTTTTCCGCAAAAGTTCCACAAAACTCGTGCCGGATGTTTCGTTGCTCAAATCTCTAATTTCAACCAGAGCTGCGGAACTCGCAAACAAGTCCTCGCTTGCAAATGTTTCAATAAGTGATTTTACGCAACTACACATATGGCACATTAAGCTATAAGTTTATTATTTCATTATTCTAGATTGCCACAAAAATCAAAGATTTTTTTTGAATGACACGTACCGATAATATTATTTATGAAAAAACAAATACTAATTCAATTATTTATTTCCCCCTACTTAATTGTTTTGTGTATAATAAAAACAGCTAATGCACTATAGAAAGGTCTATGATGGAAAAGATGAATTTAGTATCAGGCATGCGTTCAACTGGTAAGTTGCATTTAGGTCATTATATGGGGGTTTTAACAAACTGGGTTAACCTTCAAGAAGAATATAATTGTTTTTATTTTGTAGCTGATTGGCACGCGTTAACTACTAAATTCGATAAGACAGAAAATCTAAGACAAGATAAATTAGATGTTGTACTTGATTGGCTTGCTTGCGGTATTGATCCAAATAAGTCTACTATTTATTTTCAATCAAAAGTACTTCAAATAGCAGAATTACATGTTCTTTTAAGTATGATTACACCAAATAACTGGGTAGAACGTGACCCAACCTTAAAAGATATGGTTAAAATCTTAAAGAATAAAGACGGTGATACAAGTGATAATGCTCCACAAATGAGCTATGGTCTACTTGGTTATCCTGTTTTAATGTCAGCAGATATTATGGCATTAAATGGTGGTGTTGTTCCAGTTGGTGTTGACCAATTAGCTCACTTAGAGATTACACGTGACATTGCTAGAAGATTTAATAATATATATAAAACAGATTTGTTCAATGAACCAAAACCAAAATTGACTCAAGTTCCTTTGTTGTGTGGCGTTGACGGTCAAAAAATGGGTAAATCATTTAATAATGATATTAAAATTTCTGATGATGAAGCAACAACAGCAAAACGTGTAATGCAATGTATTACAGATAGAAGTCGTGCAAGAAAAGATGACCCTGGTCATCCAGATAAATGCGAAGTTGCATTTAAATATTATCAAACATTCGCTGACGAACAAACTGTAAAACAAGTAGAATGTGAGTGTAAGGCTGGTCAAAGAGGTTGTGCGGATTGTAAACGTCAATTAGGTGCTATTATTAACGAAAAATTCGCACCAATTCGTGAAAAGAGAATTGAACTACAAAAAGATACAGATAAAGTTTATGACATTATTAATGAGGGTAATAAAAAAGCCGTTGCAGAAGCTGAAAAAGTAATGCAAAAAGTTAGAGATGCCGTAAATATATAAGGTAGAAATTGTGAGTAAAATAAAAGTTTTAACAATATTTGGAACAAGACCAGAAGCTATAAAAATGGCTCCACTCGTAAAAGAGATTGAAAAAAATTCTGATACTCTTGAAAGTATTGTTTGCGTAACTGCTCAACATAGACAAATCTTAGACCAAGTTCTAGAACTTTTTGATATTAAACCAGATTATGATTTGGATATTATGAAAGATAACCAAAATCTTTGGTCTTTAACTAGTGATGTTCTTTTAAAGACTAAAGAAGTTATTGAAGAAGTAAAACCAGATGTTGTACTTGTGCATGGTGATACAACAACTTCGATGGCTGCAGCATTATCTGCTTTTTATGCAAAAGTTCCTGTAGGTCATGTTGAAGCTGGACTTAGAACTTTTGATAAATATTATCCATTCCCAGAAGAAATCAATAGAGTTTTTGCTGATGCAGTTTGTACATATCATTTTGCGCCAACAGATGAATCTTGTGAAAACTTGAAGAAATCACAAATTCCAACAGAACATATATATAAAACTGGTAATACGGTAATTGATGCACTTCTTTATACTGTAGAAAATCATAAGGAAGAAGTTGAAGGTTTGACTTTAAATCCAGAATTAAAAACTATTTTAATGACTTCTCATAGAAGAGAAAACTTTGGTGAACCTATTAGAGAAATCTGTAAAGCAGTTTTGGAATTAGTTGAAAATAATAAGGATATCGAATTTGTTTATCCAGTTCATCCGAACCCAAATGTTCGTCAGCCAGTATATGAATTATTAGATGGTAAGGATAGAATACATTTAATTCAACCTCTAGAATATGCACAGTTCTGTTCATTGATGAAAAAAGCACATATTATATTAACTGATTCTGGTGGAGTTCAAGAAGAAGCACCTTCACTTGGTAAACCAGTTCTAGTTCTTCGTGATACTACTGAAAGACCCGAAGCTATTGAATATGGTACAGTAAAACTTGTTGGAACAGATAAGAATAAAATTGTTTCTGAAATCGAAAAGCTTTTACATGACAATAATGAATATAAAAAGATGTCAGAAGCTATAAATCCATATGGCGACGGCTTAGCGTCAAAACGTATAGTAGAAGTTTTGAAATCGATTAAAAAATAAATTTTACATAAATAATGTTATGAGTACCTGTAAGGTGCCAACTATTTCGCAACCATATATGGAGTTTCGTAATTTCACTTGCTGAAACAACAACAAGCGAGCACTGTTTGAGTGCGTAGCACGAGTTTGCGAAGCACTAGTTGAGGCTAGTGAAATAGAAACGG
>JAFTSM010000041.1 GCA_017467305.1 Candidatus Gastranaerophilales bacterium | reverse complement strand
TAAACAATGACAAATTATATTTTAAACAATTTTAAAAATGGAAAAGCATTTATATATCAAGAAAAATGTATTAATGGCGAAGTTGTTATTGGTAACCGAATTTGCATTGACACTAAAGGAAACAAACTCTTTGAATTGCCAGAAGTTGGTATGATAGTTAATGAGTTTGAAGATGAAGATATTGCTTTTGTTATGAATTATGACAGCCAATATGCACTATTAGACAACAAAGGTAAGTTTTTAACTGAATTTATTTATAACAATATTTCAAGAAATAGCGATGAGGGGCTTTTTTATGCTACTAAAAATGGTAAACATGGCTATATTGATATAAGAGGTAATGAGATAATACCATTCATATATGAATGTTGTAATGCTTTTTCAGAGGGATTAACTGCTGTTAAACTTGACGAAAAATGGGGAATGGTTGATTTTTTGAACAATACAGTTATTCCATTTGATTATGACGATATAACAATTTGCTACAATAATATAATTGCTGCTCAAAAGGACGGCAAATGGGGTTTAATTAATAAGCAGAATGAAATACTAGTAGATTTTCAATTTGATTTAATTGATAATTGGGCTTCTAAAAAAAGTTATACATATCCTGCTATGTTAAATAATAAATATGGACTTATTGATAGACAAGGTAATATTCTCGAAGAATTTATTTATGATTATATTGATGTAATTTCTGATACAGATGATATTATAGGCGAGTATTTGCGTTTTGAAAAAGACAATAAGTGTGCTTTATATTCCACCAGAAGAAAAACATTTTTAACCGAATTTATCTATGATGATATAGAATTTTGCTATGAAAACAAACTTTGTGTAACTCTTGATAATAAGATTGGATTTATTGATATAAATGGTGAGGTTATTGCTCCGATTGTTTATGATAGTTCTTCTACTTTTTATAATGAGGGCTTTGTTGCTGTTCAGAAAAATGGTTTACATGGTGCTTTAGATTCAACAGGAAAAGAAGTAATACCATGCGAATATCGTTTTTTAGGCAATTTTAATGAGGGAATTGCTTGTGCAACAAATCAAGAACGGCAAGAGGGATATATTGATAAAAACGATAATACTGTAATTCCTTTTGGTAAATATCGTAGTTGTTCCGATTTTCATTGTGGTTTGGCAAAAGTTTTTGATAAAGAACTAGGACAAGTTTATATCAATAAACAAGACGAAGTTTTAAAAATAAAGGTGTAAATATGTCAGAAAAACAGTTCAAAGAAGAAAATGACTCAAGAGAAATCTCTGAACTAATAAAAACATTAAAAGTAATTGAGCCAATACAAGAGTTTAAATCAAATGATTGGCAAGCAAAACAAATTGCTTGGGCTAAGGATTTAGAAAAGTACTTTGATTCTGTGAAAGATAAAATTATCGGCAAATCAATTGATAAAATATTTTATACAGGAAATTTATTTAATCAGCATTGGGACGAGTTTTTTGAATATCATAATGGCGAATGGTATCAAAACAATATAAAAGTTGACGAGCCAGACTATTATCCTTGGAAAGAAAGCAATACAAAATTGTTGTTAGATTCTCCTGTAATATTTGATTTTGAGGGTACAAAATTAGAAATAGATTACCATTTTGGAAGTCTTGTCAAAGCTAATACAAATTCAATTGATGTAAATATTTATGGTGCTGATGTTAGCAAACATTTTAAAAGACATATCATTGGACAAAAACTGGTTGATATTCAGATACACAAGAGAAATGATGTTTATTTTATGAACTTTGAACATATCGGAATTGAACGAAATGAGGGAGATGATATGTTTGAAGAAATCTGGTTTATTTTTGAGAATGGCTATAAATTAGAACTTACAACCAATCATTGCGATTATACAATTTTATGTGAGGTAAAGTAATGGAAAATTTTACAACTGATAAACATATTTCATATCCAAGTTATGAAACATCTGTAATTATGGATAAATTTAAGAAATATAGAATTAGTGCAAATAGCAACGATAACAACTCTTATGAAGAATTTAAAAACGGAATTAAAGACTTTGCAACAAGTTTTAATTTTGAATTGTATCTAGATGATAAAACTATTTCTGTAAATATTGTTGCTCAAACTTTTATAAAAGATTTTTCAACATTTATCGAAGATTACGAAACAAAGCAACAAGCAGTTTATTCAAACGATA
This sequence comes from Candidatus Gastranaerophilales bacterium, assembly GCA_017467305.1. Classification (GTDB taxonomy): domain Bacteria; phylum Cyanobacteriota; class Vampirovibrionia; order Gastranaerophilales; family Gastranaerophilaceae; genus Avigastranaerophilus. The sequence goes on along the minus strand of JAFTSM010000041.1, from coordinate 14,740 downwards.
AACAATCGGTTTTCAAATGGCTTGTGTGGGAAAAAGAAAATTATGTGCGTTGGATTCAGCAAACCTGTGATAATGAAGTTGTAACTGTCGATTTTGATATTCTAATAAACAAAGATTGGTTTGAACAGTTTATTTATCGCCTTATTCCATTAGCACAATCTTATATAGAAAACGATATGAAAAATTATGAGTATTATTTAAACAAATAAAAAGAATAAAACAAATCAGATAAAACATTTAAGAGCAGTTTAAAATACTGCTCTTTTATTTTTTAAAACATTAACTAAAAATGACCATTATTACTTGATGAAGTTATATAACAAAACGGAGTGTCTTTTAGTTTAAGGGGTTGTATATTAAAAATACAAATATGCCGTTTTCGCTTACTGTGTGCATATTTTAGGCTTTTTAAAATATATTTTTGAGGTTTTTATGTCACAAACTGATTATAAAAAAGAATTTATCAAATGTCTTTCATCAATAGACCATTCTAAAAGAGCTTATGACATTTTCCAAGATTTTTTAACTGTATCGGCAATATCTTTAACAAATATTATCTTGAAAGATAATGAGTTAGAACAACAGTATTTTGAAATTATACAACAGTATAAGAAACCAGAAATGCTATCAGAATTGTTTTCAATAACAGTTTTGGCATTAGAGCAAAAATTTCACGATTTTCTTGGCGAAGTCTATATGTTCGGAAATTTTGGAAATAAGAATAACGGACAATTTTTTACTCCATACCACATTTCGCAGTTTATGTCTGAATGTGTATTTGATAAAGACAACATTTTAACTTTAATTGAAAAACAATCATATATCACATTATCAGAGCCATGTTGTGGTGCTGGTGGTATGATTCTTGCTTTTGCTGAAACTATGTTAAAGCACGACATTAATCCTCAAAAATACATGGTGTTTCAAGGTGTCGATATTGATATTAACTGTTGCAGAATGTCATTTATTCAAACATCTTTGTATGGTTTAACTGGCGAAATTATCCATGGCAATACAATTTCGTTAGAATCTTGGCAAAAATTTGTAACACCAATGACATTGTTGAATTTAAAGAACTATCACAACTTTAAAAATCAACAATTTACAAATGCAACAAAAACCGATAACAAACAAGAAGTAGTACAACTCAAACTATTATAAGGAGTTAATATGGCAGTATATAGTTATATCAGAGTTAGTAAAATTGACCAAGATACAGAAAAGAATAAGTTAGAAATTTTGAAATTTGCTAATGATAAAAAACTCGGTAATGTTCAATTTACAGAAGAACATGTAACTGGCAGAAAACATTTTAAATATAGAAAACTAGGCTTATTATTAGATAAAATGCAAAAAGATGATGTTTTAATTGTTCCAGAGTTTTCAAGATTAGCAAGGTCAATTATACAAATATTTGAAGTGTTGGATATAGTTAAACGCAAAGGCTTTGTTCTTTATTCTCTTAAAGAAAATTTTTGTACAAATGATGAGGGTATTACTGCAACTGTTTTAACAACAGTATTTGCTTTAATTGCTCAAATTGAGAGAGATTTAATAAGTTTAAGGACAAAAGAGGCTTTGTATTCAAGAAAAGTTAATGGAGTTAAACTTGGCAGACCAAAGGGTAAAGGTAAATCAAAACTTGATGAGCATAAAGACGACATCTTAAAATTATTAGAACTACGAGTTCCAAAAACAATTATTGCAAAACAATATAAAACATCTGTTGTCAATTTGCATAATTTTTTAAAATCTCAATAGGTTGCTGTTCTCTAAAAAACTCTCAAAATCTTACCTACAACTTTTTATTTAAAATATAAAGTTTTCAAAATGTAAGGTAATGAGAGTTCTTTTTTCTATCAAATTTAAAAACACTCTATTCTGTTTCAGAATTGATTTTGGTAGGAAATAGAAAGGAGAGTAAAGATGAGTACAGTTGAACCTATCAGAAACAAAAAAGACGTTGAAAAAGTCGAGAAATACTTGGCTAAAAAGAGTTACAGGGATTTAATGCTCTTTGTTATGGGAACAAATTGTGGATTGAGAATTTCTGATTTATTATCGCTTGATGTTAAAGATGTCAGAAATAAAACACATATTCAATTAGTTGAAAGGAAAACAGGAAAGTTTAGAAAATTCCCTATTAACGCCAAGTTACGACCAATGTTAGATAAATTTATCAAAGGCAGACGAGATAAAGAGCCTTTGTTCTTATCTCATTGGAAACACCGATTAGATAGAGTAACTGCATATTATTTAATTAGAGATGCATGTGCAAATGCAGGGTTGCAAGAAAAAATAGGAACTCACTCTATGAGAAAAACCTTTGGCTATCATCACTATCAAAAATTCAAAGATGTTGTAATCCTGCAAAAAATATTTAATCATTCAAGTCCTCAAATTACTTTACGATACATTGGCATTGAGCAAGACCAGATAGATGATAGTTATAATAACTTTATTTTATAATCCGAAATGCTCTCTATGAGTGAGGTTGCCTTACATTTTGTTTGTCTTACATAATATCCAAACTGTATGATAGTTGTTAGAAAATATCTTTCAAACCTTTTAATATCAAGAAATTTTCTCTTTTAAAAAACTTTTCAAAATGGAGTGTAACACACAAAAAAGATACCAACAATTCCCCAAATGGCTATATTTTATTGGCAAAAAAATTTGTCTTACAAAATGGATAAATTGTATAACAACAAGTTTTATAAAAGTCAAAAAAGGAATAGCTATGTACAAACACAAAGCAAGAATGACAGCACGCAGACGTGAGATTCTAATACTTATTGCAAAAGGTTATAACAATAAGCAAATTGCACGCAAAATGGGATTAAGCCTATCAAACACAAGACTTCAAAAATGGCGTTTATATTGTTATTTAGGCGAAATTCACACAGCTATTGACGCAGTTATTATGGGCTTACAAATGGGATTTCTCAAAGAAAAAGATTTGTCAGACCCAATAAAAGAAGACGTATATGCAAGTAAAGTTGAAAAACAAATATACAGTTGTACATAAATTGAAGTAATGAGAAAAGGAGTGTTAAATATGCAGTACAATAATATTAAAAATATCTTTGCACCAGAAATTACAAATGTTGATTTGGTAGAAAAGGAAATTGAATATATTTCAATGCTGATAGTTGGAGTAAATAAAAAGGAAGTGATTAGAACATTATCGTTTGGTTATTCTAAAATAAGAAATTTATATAACAAACTAGGTTTAACAGATAAAACAAAGTACAGAGATGTTCAACTTGCAACACTTTTTGCTATGAATGATGTTATACCAAAAGAATACTTGAAGAAACTTTGTGAAAAATATAATCTTTATCAAAATTCTGATATATTATTAGAAATTTAAACTTATTAAATGAGTTATTATATTTCTTATAATTTTGTGGTTGAATAGTAGATGTATTTTGTCAGTCGACTGAAACATTTTATGAATAAAGCATTAACTCGTCATAGATGATTACTTTTCGTTATTCGCATTGTTTAGTCATATTTACTTATATCTTATTGTTAGAGTAACAATAAGAGGGGTTTAATGAACTATAATAGCGAATACGCAGTAATATTAGATATGATGAAATATTTAGATGATGACGTTGTTCGCTCATTAATAGGATTTATTTTTAATAAAGAACAGTTCTATAATCCGTACGACACTTACAAAGAATTATTTTTGGATTTATTAATTTCTGATAATTCTTCTGTAATAAATAATAAAATAACTATTGATGAAGTTTTAAAAGATAAAAATTTATATCTTAAAGATGAACATAAAACGAAATACAACAGATATGTCTTATTAAAAGAATGTTTTAAAAAAGACGGATATATTACCTACAAAAATAAAGAATTTGCATATAATTCAGAATTTATTGAAAAAATCAAAAATGAAGATTTGCAGTTTATGACAGATTTGTATAATGATTTGTTTCTAGAAATTTTTACTGAAAAGAATCGTAAAAAGACTGGTTTATCAAGCTGTATAAATCAATTAACTAATTCATTTTATAGTTTTAAGTTTGATATTTTCGGGTATAGCAATATTGCAAAATTGTTCAACCAATTTGTAGAATTATATATTAAGTCTGGTAAATGTTATATTGTAGAAAATCGTAATGATAATAGAAAAAGAATAATATTAAAATCAACTATTTTTCAAGCTAACAGGGGATATGGTGGCTATAAAGAAGAAAATGTATTTCAGATTATCGAAAAAGACAATAAGTTATATCTTGCAGAATATTTTTACGATTTTAATTCTAAAAAAGAAAAAGAGCCAACTATATTTGAAGAAATAAAACATTACACAACTATTGAAAACTCTAATGATAACAAAGGACACGCTTTGATTGGTGCAAAAACTGTATCTAGTTATTTTAATTCAATTAAAAGTCTTGATATAGCAGTAGAAAAGTTGCAAGAAAAAATTGCTAAACAAGAGAGCTGTCATATTTGTAATCCTGTTGTTAAAAATAACAAATACAAGAAAAAGCACATGTGTAGTAACTGCCAGAAACTTGTTAATTTGATTATTGAAAATGTTAAAGAATCTGGTGGTTGGACTACTCAAGCTGATATAGTATATGCAATTAAGCAAAAAGGGAAAGGGGAAGAAACTTGCCAAAATACTTATGAAATCAGGAAATTACGCTATAAAAATCTAAGAGATTACTTAACAGAACTTAACAAAGATAAGAAATTAAATAAGAAAAAAATAGAAGACCTTGTAAATACTATATTCAAAGAGAAAGACGGATTTGAAAAATTTTCTTTTTAGATAATGTTGTTCAAAAAATCAAATAACAATTATTAAAAATCGGAAAAACAATGTATGTTATTCCGATTTTACTTATATGTTCCTCTAAAAATTTAACAACATTGATATTTTGTAAAATCGTCAAAACACTTGATATAATTGACTTTCAGGGCTTGCAAAGTTATAATAAAAGAAAAAGCAAGCAAAACTGAAAGGACAAAGAATAACATCAACAGATAACCCAAACCCTCTAACTTTGAAACTCGGCGAGATAATATGCCGAATAAATAATCCAAATACATTGTAGTACATTACGCATTTTGTTGCAAGTCGAGTTTCTCTTTCTTTAAAAAAATATTTAAACCAGTCAAACATTTGATTAGGTTCAGTTATTATGCACAAAATTGGCGAAAAGCCAGAAAGGAAACTATTATGAAACAAAACAAAAAGAAAAAACTCACAAAAAGAGAAATTGAAGTCAAAAAACTTTTATTAGTTGGATTTAGTAATACAAAAATTGCTTCAAAATTGTACATAACCCAGTCGACTGCAAAAAGACACATATCAAGCATTTATCGCAAAGAGGGTGTAAATACACGTTTTGAACTTTTTGTGAAAAATTTCAAAGATATTATTACTGGAATGAATAAGAATCAATAGCGAGGTGTAACAATGGAAAATTATTTACCAGAAAACAATCTGCAACTAGCAGAAATGAAAGTATCGGACTTATTAAAATTAGTCAATTCTGATTGTTCTGTAAATATTAGTTTTAGCAAAACTCATACATTACAGAATCAAGAATCACAAGCAAAGCAGAATTATCCTAAACAAAAACGAAATAGGATAAAGAAAAAACGCACAGATTTTGCTAATCAACAATATCTAATGTTTGCTGCTCTTGAAAATTATGTTAAAGCAACCAATTCTTTTGCAGTTGAGCGAGAAAATCTTATAGATATATTCAAAATAAAAAACAAAGACCTTGATGTTGCTTTAACTAGATTAAGAAAGCAATATAAAGAAATTTTTGACACTAGAATTGATTTAATAAGTTATGACAATTTTACCGAACTTTACATAATTCACAATGCTTGGGATTTAAAACCAAACAATTATTAATACACGCAATTTTCGCACAACTATTTAACTTTTTTGCCCATAACAATATCCTTGTAATGCCAATTCTGTTGGTTAGTTGCTGTGAACAAAAATAGGTACAAAACAATGAATACTCCAAAATTTGACATAAATTATATTGAAAATAACAACATTATCCCAGATATTGATGAACAAGATTTGCTTCAATTCGCTCTTGTATTCATAAGGATTCAAGAGCGAGAAACAAATCCTGACAAGGCTATGGAGTGTTTTAAGATGAGGTTTGAAATACAATAAAATTATGAAAAAAGCTGTAATTTACATTCGAGTATCAACAGAAGAGCAGAAAAAACAAGGCATTAGTATTGAAACTCAACTAAGTGATTGTAGTGCATTTGCACAGCAAATGGGTTACACAGTTAAAAGAGTTTATACCGAAGAAGGTCTAAGTGCTAAAAATTTAAACAGACCAGAAGCACAAAAACTTTTAAAATATTGCAACGAAAAAAGAAATAATATAAGTGCGATTATTGTTTGGCGACTTGATAGACTTTCACGTTTTTGTGTTGATTACCATGGAACAATACGTCCTATAATGATAAAAAATGAAATAAAATTACTTTCCACGCAAGAATTAAATGCTGATACCATTGAGGGCGAATATGTGCGTAATATCATGATGTGCAATAATGAATATGAATTAGCACTAATTCGCCAAAGAACAAAAGCAAATATGAAAACAATAGTTGATAGTGGCAGATTCCCTGGAAAAGCACCTATTGGATATATAAATAAAACCATTATTATTGACCCAATCAACAAAAAATTCAAAAAAGAAATAGTTATTGATGAAGAAAATGCTGATTTTGTTAAAAGAGCCTTTGAATTATATGCAACTGGAATGTATTCTTTTAAAACGCTTGGAGATACATTATATCGTGAGGGCTTTAGACATCCTAAAACTGGTAAAAAATATCCTGTACGAAAATTTGAATGGATGTTGCATAACCCATTTTATATCGGCAAATTTGAATGGGATGGCAAACAATATGAGGGAAGTCATACTTCTTTAATTACAAAAGATTTGTTTTATAAAGTTCAAAGTTTGTTTGAAACAGTTGATAAAAGTAAAAAACACACAGTTGAATTTGCTTACTCTGGCTTAATTAAATGTGCTGAATGTGGTTGTTACTTAACTGCTGAATTTAAACGTGGTAAAAGCAAAAGAGGACATTATATTTACTACCATTGTTCAAATTCAAAAGATTACCACGATAATTTAAAATGTATTAGACAAGAATACTTTGATAATACATTTGCAGAAGTTCTACAAACTTTTCATCTAACACCAGAGCATATTGCCAAAATAAGACAGTTAGCAAGCGATTATTTAAAAGATTATGCCGAACAAGAACAAAAGATTACAAAAGAGATAGAACAGCAGTTGAATGCTATTAAAAAGCGTATTCACAATAGTTATATTGATAAATTAGAGGGTCGTTTGCCTGACAGTATAACTGATGAAGAATTTAGCACTATGCACAGAGAATGGCAAAAAGAAAAAGATATTTTGCTGATGAAATTAGAGAGTTGTAATACTGATACAAATTATGTACACAAGCGAATAGATGTTATTTTAAAGTTCTCTGAAAAACTGCCAGAATTATTCTTAAAAGCAAATCCTGAAGAAAAGAAATTAATTTTATCAACAATCGCTGAAAATATTACTTTTAGTGGAAAAACAGTAAATATTGAGTTAAAAGAAACATTTAAAGTATTACAAAATGTTAAGAAAACGCCACTTTTTGCGTCAGAAAACAGCAACCTTAGAACCCCTGAAAACGCAAGTATATCAACAAAAAATGGCTCTTTCGAGCCACAAATTTTAAATGGGGCGGGTGATGGGAATCGAACCCACGAATATCGGAACCACAATCCGAGGCCTTAACCGCTTGGCGACACCCGCCATCTACATTTCAAAATATAAAACAAACATACCTTTTTTTCAACTGTTTTATTAATAAAATTAAAAGAGCCTTGAAAAAAGACTCTTTTAATACTGATTTCATATTTTAAACGGAAAGATTCTGAAACAAGTTCAGAATGACAAATTAAATTCCATCTGTCCGAAATTTCGCTTCTTGAAATTACATACTCACAAACTTAGTACCTCCACTCTGCAATTTTTCAAATTGCTCCGTTTCGTTCAGTTTGCTCGTGCCTATGTTTCACACATATGCAATTTCGCTAATATCTTTCCAAATACATATCTAATTCGTACTTAGTAACGGCTGTTCTATATCCGTCCCATTCTTTTAATTTAGATTGTAAAAACTCTTTAAAGATGTGTTCACCTAAAGCAGATTTTACTAATGAACTCTTTTTCATCAACATTAATGCTTCATATAATGAGCCTGGAAGTGTTTCAATCTTAGCACGTTTACGTTCTCTATCATCCATTTGATAAATGTTTTTATCGATATCTAATGGTGGTTTTGTCTTCTTTTCAATACCATCTAACATTGCTTCAATAATTACTGCAAATGCCAAGTATGGGTTACAAGATGGGTCTGGTGAACGCAATTCAACTCTTGTTGCATTACCTTTTTTTAAAGGTACTCTGATTAATGCTGAACGATTTGCTAATGACCAAGCTAAATATACTGGTGCCTCATAACCTGGAACTAAACGTTTATAACTATTGATTGTTGGGTTTGTAACTGCAGTAAATTGTTTTACGTGGTCAAGTAGTCCACCAATTGAATACAATGCTGTTTCTGATAACAGATGTGCACGTTTTGGGTCATAGAAAGTATTTTTTCCATCTTTAAACATTGATAGGTTACAGTGCATACCTGAACCATTAATGCCAGCAATAGGTTTTGGCATAAAAGTTGCGTGTTGACCGTTTTCTCTCGCAATCGCTTTAACAATATATCTAAATGTAATGATGTTATCTGCACTTGTTAATGCATCAGCATATTTAAAGTCAATTTCGTGTTGACCTTTAGCACTTTCGTGGTGGCTTGCTTCAACATCAAAACCAAGTCCAGATATTGTTCTTACGATTTGAGTTCTAATGCTTTCACCCATATCATCAGGTGCAGCATCATAGTAGTTAGCATTATCGTGAGTATCCATTGTTAACTCACCTTTTTCATTACGCTTGAACAAGAAAAATTCAGCTTCTGGTCCAACGTTCATAACTAAGCCTTTATCTTTTGCTTTTTGAATAACTCTTTTTAAGTTAGCACGAGGACAACCCTCAAATGGTGTTCCATCTGTATTGTAGATATCACAAATGATTCTTGCATTTACTGATGTCTTTTTGTTTGGAAGAACTGCAAAAGTATTTAAGTCTGGATGAAAATTCATATCAGAAGTTTCAATATTTCTAAAACCTTTGATAGATGAACCATCAAGCATATAATCACCATTTAAAACTTTATCGACTTGTGTTGCAGGCACAGAAAGGTTTTTGATTTGTCCGTTTATATCGCAAAATTGCAATTTTATAAACTCAACTTTTTCTTCTTTAATGATTTTTTTGATGTCATCAGCAGTGTATTTTGCTTTTTCAGTCATATTTAGTCCTTTTTATTCTCGACTTTTTTATTATAATAATATTAATAATAAAAAACAAGTAATTTTTATTGTTTTATAAAAAATGCACTCAAAAATTAACAAAATTACAATATTTTTAATGCAATTTTTATAAAAAACATTGTTTTAAGAAAAATTGCACTCATTATAAGAGAATTTGCAAATTTTAAAAAATTCTTTACTACTTTTTTTATCAAGACTATAATTAACTTATGAATAAGATAGTTTTAGCACAAATAAATACAATCGCAGGCGATATTGAAAACAACAAGAAAAAAATTATCGACTGTATCAATAAAGCAAAAGAAAATAACGCAAATTTAATTATTTTCCCTAAATATGTTCTTACTGGATATCCGTTTTGCGATATTTTAAAAAGACATAATACAATTTTAAGAAGACAAGAAGAAGCACTTAGAGAAATAGCAAAAATAGCACAGGATATTGTTGTTGTACTTGGTTATGCTGATTTAAATGGCGATAACCAAATGACAATTCTACGCTGTGGTGAAGAGTGGAAAGAAGATACATTTGAGATTAATGGCGAAACTTTTGGGCTCGGTTTTTCTAGCAAGGTTCAAACTTTAATAAAATGTACAGCAGATGAATCACGCACAGGAAGTGAATATCACAGAAACCAATTATATTCAGCCTTAGCAATAGGAAGTTCATCTAGAGTAATTTATGTAAACAAAGTTGGCTATGGTGATAACAGAGTTTATGACGGTTCTTCTAGAATATACAACGAATTTGGGCAAATTGTAGTTCGTGCTAAAACATTTAATGAAGACTTTGTCATTGTTGAAGATTACAAAGGAACAATTGAACCACTCCCTATCGGAATGGAAAAGGAAGTTGATATAGATACTTTTGAACTTGATTATTCAAGCGATTTAGACAGAACTTATCAAAGTATTGTTTTTGCAATTAAAGAATATTTTAAACAAAATGGTTTTAAAAAAGCTGTTTTAGGTTTATCTGGTGGGTTAGATTCAACTATTTCATCAGTTTTACTTGTTGATTCTTTAGGCAAAGAAAATGTCTATGCAGTATCTATGCCAAGCAAAATCACATCTCAAGAAAGTAAAGATGATGCTCGAATACTAGCAGAAAATCTTGGTATGAACTTCTTTGAAATTCCATTAGCAGATACTCTTGATGCCACAAAAATTTTATTAAACAATACTTTTGATAATATAAACGCTGAAAAATTTGAAAAATCCACAACAATAGAAAACTTACAAGCAAGAACTCGTGCTACTTTATTGTGGAGTATTGCAAATGAGCACAAGCAAATGCTACCAATAGCTACAAGCGATAAATCCGAAGCTTATATCGGCTACGCAACTGTTAATGGTGATATGTCTGGCGGGTTTGCACCAATCGCAGATGTAACAAAAACAAAGTTATTCGCACTAGGTCATTTTATGAATGAATATAGGGAAGTTAAAAACGTTATCCCTCAATCTATTTTAGAAAAACCACCTGGTGCAGAATTAAAAATTAATCCTTTAACAGGAAAAACAGTTTGCGCTGAAGAAGATAATATGCCATATCCATTCTTAGATGAAATTATTTGGTTTGTTGAAAACTATGGATATGGTTTTAATGAATTAATGGAACACAATTTTTACTACGAAATAAAAAATCCAATTTCAAAAGAACAAAAAGAAGAATGGATTAAAAAATTCTTCTGGAAACAACATTGCGCTGTATTTAAATGGAATATACTTCCACCTACGGTAATAACAGATACAAATACAATCAATACAAAAGAATATAATCAACCAATAATTTCAAAAGTATTCTAAAAATTTGTAAATACAAATATTCAAAACAAGCATTTTAACACTTTTATTTTACTTAATTAATATAGGTGAATAAGTAAGTGTGGAGAATTTTTGTATGTATACAGCAAAGAAGTATTTGCGTGGCAAGAAAAATCTATTGAATAACACAATAAAAAATAAACATACAACTACAACAATTAATAGCATTTTCAGTTTTAAAATTATGGCTAGCTTAGGTCTTTTGAATAATATTAAAAATTCAATTAAACATATAAAAATGGTCAAAAGACAACTTGACTTAGCAGATTTAGAAATCAACAGAAATATAGACTAATATACCATAACCGTATGCTAACAATAAAAAGGGGCCTCTAAAATGAAGCCCTTTTTTATCTTATTTTTTTGTTGTAATTGTCTTTGTTTCTTCAATTTTTTCAACTTGGACTGGTATCGCTTTTTTATTCTTTTGATAACCATACATAAAGTATATTGCAATACCAATTACAATCCATAATGGGAATAAGAAAGCTGATGTTTTAACTTCTCTTAAAGCTACGAACATTAAGCCAGAACAGAATATAATACCGATAATCGGGAACCAAGGGCAACAAGGAACTTTAAATGGTCTTTCTCTGTTTGGTTCTGTTTTTCTTAAAATCAAAATACCAATACACACAATTACAAATGATGTAAATGTACCAAAAATAGCCAATTCTGCAGCTACTTGCATATTAATAAATAATGAACCAATTAAGATTAATATTGTAGATAGAATTGTAATTACCCACGGTGTTTGGAATTTAGGGTGTAATTTTTTCATAACTGGTGGTAATAAACCATCACGTGACATAGCAAATAAAATTCTTGTTGTACCATATTGAAGAACAAGAAGAACTGATGTTAAACCAGCTAACGCACCGATTGAAATAATACCAGCGTACCAGTCTTGACCAACAAAACTCATTGCAACGGCAATAGGAGCAGCTAAGTCAATTTGGCTCATTGGCATCATACCAGTTAAAACAAAAGTAACTAAAGCGTAAATACAAGAACAAATCAACAAGGAACCAATTAAACCAATTGGTAAGTTCTTTTGTGGGTCTTTAGTTTCTTCAGCCGCTGTTGAAATAGCATCAAAACCAATATATGCGTAAAATATTGCAAAAGCACCCATTAATATACCTTTTAAACCAGTAGGTGCGAACGGTGTCCAGTTTTCTGGACGAACATAAAAAGCACCAACTGCAATAAATAAGCCAATAACAGCAACTTTAACAAATACCATTATTTTTGCAAAGTTAGCAGATTCTTGAATACCTTTCAATAAAATCATTGCAATAACTGTAATGATAAACATTGCTGGCAAGTTAAAACATATAGGAATACCTAAAAAGTGTGGTATTGCCAAATCTGGATTAGCCGCTGCAACTGTTTGATAATCATTAGTTAACCAAGCAGGTGGATTTTTCATAATTTCTGGCAAGAAAGGAAAACCTTCAAATAGTTTTATCAGATATCCAGTCCAGCTTGAAGCAACAGCAATAGTACCAATTGCATATTCAAGCATTAAAACCCAACCCATCATCCAAGCGGCAAACTCTCCCATTGTAGCAAATGTGTAAATATAAGCACTACCAGATACAGGTATCATTGAGGCAAATTCAGCGTAACATAATGCCGGGAATATGCAAGCAATAGCAACAATACCAATAGATATTACCAAAGCAGGTCCAGCACCAACACGTTCAGCTGTTCCAATTACAGCAGAACCTATCATTACAAATATACCAGCACCAATAATTGCACTAATACCAAGTATGATTAAATCAAAGGCATTTAAAGTCTTTTTTAAACCACCTTTTTGAGATTGTTCTAAAAACTCATCTGGATTTTTCTTTTTGAGAATATTACGCACAAAATTGCCCAATAACTCTTTTATTCGAGTTTGCATTGTTTTTGTTTCCTCTTCTAGACTCTAGCTGGCTGTTTCTTTAGTAATGGGAAGCCTAATTCTTCACGTTGTTCAACGTACAATTTTGCAACCATTGCAGCCATTCTTCTTACTCTGTTTATGTAATTTATTCTTTCATCACGACTTATAACACCTCTTGCATCCAACAAATTGAATGTATGAGAGCATTTTAAAACGTAATCATATGCAGGAAGTACAATTTTTGCCTCTACACAAGACTCAACTTCTGCTTGGAATAAATCAAACATCTTAAATAATCTATCAGCACTAGAGTATTCAAAATTATATTTAGATTGTTCTATCTCGTTTTGTAGATAGATTTCACCATATTTTAATTCTTTGTTCCACATAACATCATATACAGAATCAACATTTTGCAAATACATAGCAATACGTTCTAAACCATAAGTGATTTCTAATGCAACTGGTCTAATTTCTAGACCACCCACTTGTTGGAAATATGTAAATTGAGTAATTTCCATACCGTCAAGCCAAACTTCCCAGCCCACACCAGCGGCACCCAAAGTAGGTGATTCCCAATTATCTTCAACAAAACGCACATCGTGTTTAGATAAATCAATACCCATAGCTTCTAAACTCTTTAAATATAATTCTTGAGAGTTTTCTGGTGATGGTTTTAATATAACTTGATATTGAAAATAGTGACCTAATCTATTAGGATTTTCGCCATATCTTGCGTCAGTTGGTCTTCTACAAGGTTCAACCATTGCTGTATTCCAAGGTTCTGGCCCTAATGAACGTAAAAATGTTGCAGGGTTCATTGTGCTTGCACCCTTTTCTATATCATATGGTTGTTGAATTATACAACCGTAGTCAGACCAAAATTTTGATAAATTTAGAATTAATTCTTGAAATGTTAAGCCCACTCTTAATAGTCCTCTTTGTTTTCAAATATATTTGCATTAAATATTGTATATCAAACATGATTATTTTTAAATTTTGGTTGTGTTTTGCACATCATTTATTGCAATTTAGCAAATTTTCTTAACAAAAAAAGAGCCATTTCTTTCGAAATAGCTCTTTTTAAAGTTTCTAATCTAAAGATTAAAGTTTAGAAGCTACCATTAATGTAGTTTCAGCTAATCTTGTAGAATAACCCATTTCGTTATCGTACCAAGAAACAACTTTAACCATGTTGTCGCCCATTGTCATTGTTAATGCAGCATCAACTGTTGAAGATTGAGAAGTACCGATGAAGTCAGAAGATACTAATGGTTCTTCTGAGTAGCATAATACATGTCCATCAGCAGCAGCTTTTAATGCAGCGTTAACAGCTTCAACTGTTACAGGTTTTTCTGTTTCAAATACAACGTCAACTACAGATACGTCTGGAGTAGGAACTCTCATAGCGAAACCGTTTAATTTTCCTTTTAATTCTGGAAGAACTAAAGCAACAGCTTTAGCAGCACCTGTTGTTGTAGGAACGATGTTTAAAGCACCAGCTCTAGCACGACGTGGGTCTTTGTGACCAGC
>JAFTSM010000040.1 GCA_017467305.1 Candidatus Gastranaerophilales bacterium | reverse complement strand
CTAATAAATTGTTATGAATTTTCATTTTTACCCCTTTTTTAATTTTTTATTTAATTTTTCAAGTGTTTTTATATCATCTTGTGGGCTTTTACCCGTTGTTGTTAAGTAGTTTCCAGTTAAAATACCTTCAACACAAGTTTTTAATGCTAGTTCTTGATTTTCATTTGATAGTCTCATTCTACCACCACAAAATCTAATTATTGCATTTGGATTTGTAATTTTAAAAATAGCAAGAGTTCTCAAGATATTTTCATCATCGATTTTATTATGATAATTTTCAAATGGAGTTTTAGCTATAGGCATTAATATATTTATTGGAATAGATTCTGGCTCAATTTCTTTTAACTCTAATGCCATTTCAATACGTTGTTCAACTGTTTCACCCATACCCAAGATTACACCACAACACAATTCCATACCGTATTTTTTGACTAATTTACAAGTATTTAATCTATCTTGCCAAGAGTGAGTTGTACAAATATCACTATAATAAGATTCTGATGTATTTATATTATGATGAACTCTTTTTAGTCCGTGCTTTGCAAGTTCTTTTGCTTGTTCTTCATTTAGAATTCCAATAGAAGCACAACTTCTAATTCCCTCGAGTTTGTTTAATTCATCAATAAAACCTAAAACTTTGTCAAAATTTTCTTCATCTGGCGATTTACCAGATGTAACAACCGCAAAGCGGATTACACCATTTTCTTTTGCTTCAAGTGCTGCTTTTATAACTTCATCATTGCTTACTAATGGATACTCTTCAATATCTGTCCTATAGTGTGAACTTTGTGCACAATATTTACAGTTTTGAGAACATTTTCCACTACGTGCATTTACTAATGAACAAAATTCAACTTCATCTTTTACATATTTAGATGATTTTTCTAAAAGCTCATTTAAGTCTGAATGATATAGTTTTAATAGTTCTTCTTTATTCATTAAAATACACTTTCTATAATTCCACCGCCAAGCACAATTTCATTATTATAAAATACTGCTGATTGACCAGTTGCTATTGGTGATTGAAGTTCATCAAATTCTACTGCTATTTTTTCTCCCCAAGGTTTAATTGTTGCAGGTTTTGGTTCTTGAGAAGAACGTATTTTTACTTGGCATTTTATTGGTTCTGTTATTTTATCAATAGCACTTAGTGTTATTTTATTTGCTATTAAACCTTTGTTTAAAGAATCATCTTTAAATGCAACAACAACTTCATTAGTATCTTTTCTAAGCTCTATAACATATAGTGGTGCAGCCGCAGCAACCCCAATACCTTTTCTTTGCCCAATTGTATAATTCCAAAAGCCTTGGTGAGTTCCTAAAACTTTTCCATTGATATCTACGATATTTCCTTTTCTAGGTTGTTCATTAAGAATATCATTATAATCACCAACATAAAAATCTTGGCTATCAGCTTTATCTGCAACTTCAAAACCGTGCTTGCGTGCAATATCTCTAATTTCTTCTTTCGTATATCTACCTAATGGCATAAGTGTTTTCGATAATTGTTCTTGAGTTAGACCATAAAGAAAATATGATTGGTCTTTTTTAGGATTTACACCTCGGCGTAAAAAGAATTTGCCATTTTCTTCTTCTATTTTTGCGTAGTGACCAGTTGCAAACTTATCAAATTGAATACCAGATTTTTTTGCAAGTTCCCAAAACGCACCAAATTTTATATAACGATTACATTGAACACAAGGGTTTGGCGTTCTACCTTGCATATATTCTTCTTTAAAGTAATCAATAACTATTTTTTCATACTCTTTTGAACAATCAATAACGTGAAATTCAATGCCAAGTTTTTCAGCAATAGCTTTTGCTTGTTCAATGTCTTTCTGCTTATCCGGACTTAAGCAAGCACAATGAGTTGCTGTTTTTTGTTCTTGAGAGTCTAATTTATCTTTAAGAATATCAAAAGTGCCACCTTTCCCCCAAAGAGACATAGTTGCACCAATAACTTCATAGCCTTGTTCTTTTAATAAAAGTGCGGCTACCGAAGAATCAACACCACCTGACATTCCTACAAGAACTTTCATTATTTTGCCTTTTCTACTAGTACTGCTTAATTATAGCAATAAAAAAAAATATGCCATACTTTAAAATTAAGTATGACATATTTTAAACAAAGTAAAATTTACCAGTCTATTGATATAACTTCCGGCGAATATATCTGTTTGAAACTTGCCTTTTCTGTTCTGTGTTCTAATATTTGTGGATTTTCAATAATTTCATGCCAAAAATCTTCCACAGTTCCTTCTGCTAACTTGTCAACATCAACGCCAATCTCGGCTAATTCATTCTCCTTTAAATTCGAAACAATAAAAAGCCTCATTAGTGCAGCATCTGAATCTAACATTCCATAAATTTCTTCACAGTCTGTTTTACAAAGTTCTCTTAGATCATATCCTAATTTTTCAATTTCATTTAAATCCATGTTCAAGATTTCACTAGCATGTGATGCTACAGAAATCGCAGGTTCAGATTCCTTACCTTCTTTTAATTCTGGGTGATCCTCTATTAATTTTTTTGCTTCATCCGCATTCATATTTGCGAGTTCTTGTAGATTATATCCAAGATCCATTGCGTGCGTAAGTCTGACATTATTATATTTTAAAGTAAAAAGTCCATTTTCATCGCCAAAATTCCCAGTGAAATACTTAGCACTTAACTTCCACGCTTCATGAACACCAATACTATCTGAACTACTCAAAAATACTGGTTCTTGTGGTTCTGTTGGTTCTGGAATTTCTGGTTGTGGATCTTTAGTTTCTTCAACTCCTTTGAAAGACACCTTATTAACAAATGCTCTTTGACTTGCAGCCATAGAATCTAATTGAGCAGATAAGTCTCCAATCTTCATTTCTGGTTTTGGATTTTCTTTTTTTTCAGTTTGTTTATTATTCTTTTGAATAGAAATATCTTTACCAATGTTTTTGTTACGTTGAATATCCATAATTATTGAACCTTTCTTTTACATTCCATTTTCTTTTTCGACAATAGATGAAAAAACTTTAGTAAAAGTAAAGTTTTTTAACATAAATTATCAGTATATTTCAAAAATACTTAACGACTATTTTCTTGTTTTAAATATTTTAATATGCAAGAATATCCAGTTCCTGTTTTGGAACAGTCTTTATCAACTTCTGCTTTTGTTTTATTTTTATAAGCTGGAACAATACCATTTTCTGTAAAAACAGTTACAAATATATCTTTACCTATTGTATTTGGTTCTCTTGAACCATTTATATCATAGGTTACAGCGATACCATAATCATTAGTTATATTCACACCAAAGTAATCTCGTAAATTATAGCCTCTATGTCCGTCAACACAAATAAATGTTCCATCAGTAAGAACAGCAGTTATAATATTTGTGCCAAGACCTTTCCCCGTTTGATTAAATCTTGCAGTTGTTCCATTAAGACTTTTTGTATTTCCTTCGTTCCAACATCCTTTTTCGTTATAACAAATTTTTGTAGTTGCAATAAATGGCTTCATATATGTGTTGAACCAAGTTTTCAACATTTCAAGGTCTTCATCACCAGTAACATCAAAAACATAGTCACCACCTTGTGCTTTTACAAGTGTTAACGCACCAGAAATTGTTGCATATGTTTTTTTAACTTTTCCTGCTCTTTCTGCTTGTTCCTTATACACCCATAATACTGGAACAGTAATAGCTGCAATAATCCCAATAACTACAATAGCAATAAGTACTTCTGATATGGTAAACCCTTTAATTTTCATAATATTTCCTCATTTTATTTTGTCATTTTAGCTTATTATTTCCTTTTTGTACATGTTTTGAATATAATTACTTTGGAAAAAGAAAGGGCGAAAATATGATTATTCCAAGTATCGACTTAATGGATGGCAAAGCTGTTCAGTTAAGACAAGGCAAAGAAAAGGTTTTAGAAAGAGAAGATGTTTTAGAGTTAGCTAAATATTATTCTCGTTTTGGTGAAATTAGTGTTATCGATTTAGATGCCGCTATGAATAAGGGCGACAACGAAGCTCTTATTAAAGAAATCTGCAAAATCGCCCATTGCAGAGTCGGTGGCGGAATAAGAGATAAAGAAAAAGCAAAAAGAATTTTAGCTAATGGCGCTAAACAAATTATCATTGGTACTGCAGCAAATGAAGAATTTTTATCAAAATTACCAAAAGATAAGGTTATTGTTGCAATAGATGCGAAAAAAGGCAAAGTAACAACAGAAGGTTGGACAAAAGAAGTTGAATCAACTCCTGCTGATTACGTTAAACGTTTTGATGATTTATGTGCTGGTTACCTTTACACAATTGTTGATAAAGAAGGCATGATGCAAGGTACAGACATCGAAGCTATTAAAGAAATTAGAAAAATCACTAAGAAAACTTTAATTGCAGCTGGTGGTATTTCAACTATTGATGAAATCAAAACTCTTATCAAAATGAATGTTTCAACACAGTTAGGAATGAGCATTTATACAGGTGCAATTAAACTTGAAGACGCTTACTTAGCTGTTATGGATTTTGAAAAACAAGGTGGTTTAATTCCTACTATTGTTCAAGATATTGAAACAAAACAAGTTTTAATGCTTGCATATTCAAATGAGGAATCTTTAAGAAAAACATTATCTGAAGGCTTGGCAACATATTGGAGTCGTTCAAGAAATGAACTTTGGACAAAAGGTTTAACATCAGGTCACACACAAGAATTAATTAGTTCAAAATTTGATTGTGACCAAGATACACTTTTATTTAAAGTAAAACAAAACGGATTTGCTTGCCATACTGGAAGATACTCTTGTTTTGAAGATAGAGATTTCTGTATAAATGAACTTTATAAGTTGTTACTTGATAGAAAAGCAAATTTACCAGAAGGTTCATATACAACTAAATTATTCAAAAATGAATTCTATTTAAAACGAAAAGTTATGGAAGAAGCTTTTGAATCTGTTAACTATGAACAAGGTGACGGACTAGAATGGGAAGCTAGTGATTTAGCTTACCATATGTTAACCTTTATGGCGATGCACAACGTAACGCCTCAAGATATAGTTAATAACTTAGCATCGAGGACAAAGTAGCGTTTTTCCGTAAGGTGTAGTCGAAGCGTAAGCGAACGAACCTGAATAAATGAACCACTTGCTCGAAAGAGAGGAAAAACAATACAAAAAGAAAGAAATTATTATGAAAATATACAACTACAAAGAGCTTGATGAAAACTTCTTTTCAAAAATAGAGTTTGAAAGTATTCAATCTGTTAACGAAATCATTAACGCTGTTCGCCAAAATGGAGATAGTGCTGTTCGAGAATACGCACAAAAATTTGGTGACGGTGAATTATGCTCATTCAAATTAACAGAACAAGAAATTCAAGAAGCAATTAAACAAGTTGATGAAAAAACTATTGAGACAATAAAATATGCAATTAAAAATGTAAGTACATTTGCAAAAGCTCAATTATCAAGCGTGAAAGAACTTGAAATTGAAGTTGCTGGAAATATTTTAGGGCATAAAATAATCCCTCTTGATTCAGTTGGTTGCTATATCCCAGGTGGAAATTATCCTTTGCCTAGTAGTGCAATAATGACAGTAGTTCCAGCAAAAGTTGCTGGAGTTAAAAGAATTGTTGCAATGTCACCTAAAATTCAACCGGTTACAATTGCAGCTGCACACCTTGCTGGTGCTGATGAAATTTATAGAATCGGTGGAGTTCAAGCCGTTGCTGCTATGGCATATGGAACAGATTCTATCCAAAAAGTTAATAAAATAGTTGGTCCAGGAAATAAATTTGTAACTTCAGCTAAAAAGCAAGTATTTGGCGAATGTGGTATTGATTTCTTAGCTGGTCCAAGTGAAGTTCTTATTATTGCCGATGAAACAGCAAAACCCGAATTTGTTGCTGCTGATATGCTTGCACAATGCGAACACGATAAAGATGCTAGAGCTTTCTTAATCTGTTTTTCTGAAGACTTTGCAAAAAGAGTTGATGAAAAAGCAAAAGAATACTTATCATGCCTAGAGACAAAAGAAATTGCACAAATAGCATACGAAAAATCAATGGCTGTTGTTGTTGGATATTTAGATGATGCCGTAGAATTATCCAATAAAAAAGCACCCGAACACTTAGAATTATGCTTAGAAAATGCAGAAAATTTAGTAAATAAATTTACTAACTATGGTTCTTTGTTTATTGGCAACTATAGTGCGGAGGTATTTGGAGACTATGTGTCTGGAACAAATCACACATTGCCTACAAATCAAGTGGCAAAATACTCTGGTGGTTTGAGCGTATTTGATTACATTAAAATACAAACATATCAAATAATTAGCGAAAAAGGCATAAAAGAAACCGCCCAAAGAGCATCACACCTTGCAGAAAAAGAAGGTTTATTTGCACATAAATTGGCGGCAGATGTGAGATTGAAGTAAAAATTAGCTATATTCAAATTATAAAATCGGACTATCGTACGAAGATAATCTAGCATTTACAGTTTTGATATACTCTTCAATTTGTTCTTTAGTTGGAGTTACAGGAAGGTAGATATTATAATCAGCCTTACCTAAGTTAGAACCACTTCTAAAATAATCAAACGGTCTAGTATAATCACTTGTTAAACCTTTTGTGGTTACGCCTTCAACGTGACCACTTTTTCCACCTGAGTATTTTTCGTAATTTATAATAGCACCTTTTAATTCTCCATTTTGAATCATTTGTTCAATTTCTTGAGCAGAATACATCTCTGTTATATCAACAAAGAATGGAGAATCTTTCATGTACTGATTATCCCAATCTGCCCCAATTACTCCACGTCCTTCTGCAAATAAGCCCGCAGCTTCTGGATACATTTCTTTTAATGCTTTATTTAAAGCACGTCTCACAGCACCACCACAGTCACTCTTAGAACTATCACTAGCGCCAGCTAATAAATATTTATTTAAAAGCTCTGCAAAATCGCCGTCATAGTTCAAAAGCCCTCTATCATATTCTTTTAGAGATTTTTCATTTGTATAAGCTGATAACGCTTTTTGGTCCTCATTTACTTTTTCATTTTTATTTAAAGCATCATTCTTTAAATTATCTTTATATTCACTTAAAGCTGTTTCATAAGCATTTTTCTTTTCTTCATAAGCAGATTGTAATTGAACTACTTCTGGACTTACTTGAGAAGATTGAGTCATATATTCGCTTAATATTGCCTCTTTTTCAGCAAGAGTGCTCTCTAGTGTCTTTCTTTCTTCTTGTGATTCTTCTAGTTTCTTTTCTGCCTTTTCTTTTGATGTTTTTGCGTGTTCTTCTGTTGATTCAGCAGCTCTTATATCTGCTTCAATTTGTCTTATTTGTTCATCATATCTAGAAATCTTTTCTGCATCTGCTTCATTGGAAGAATCTAAACCTGACCTTGCAGACTGAAGCTCTGATTTTTTGCTGTTTAAACTTGCCGTATAATCCTTGGCAATATCATAAGCTGTTGACCAGTTTTGTACTTCTACTTCATTATTGAAAATATCTTTTTCATTTTGCGATAATTGATTATTTACTTCATTAACTTCAGTTGTTGCTGTTGATATATTTTGGGATAAATTTAAATCTTCATTTGATAATGCTTCTTGCCAAGAGTTATATGCTGAATCCATTTCCTCTTTTTTAGAATTTACGCCAGCATCTTTTATATCACCTTCAAGAACAGCTTCATAATTAGCTTTAGCCGATGAAAAATCTTTTCTTGATGTTTCTAAATTATTCGTTAACTGAGTTTTTGTATCAAGAGTGGGGACATCATTTTTTTTACCACCACTATCTTTTGAACCTCCTGAAGATGAAGGTTTATTTGCGACTTCTGGCTTAACTTCTTCAACGTTCAAACCATTAATTAGTTGTTGTAAATCAAATAGAGAAAGGTTTTCACTATTTCCATCAATAGAAGTCAAAGCACCAAGTTCATCTTCCGACAAAATACCGTCTTGTTCTGTATCAATCATTCCAAATAACTTATTTAAATCAATTTCAGATAAACTATTCCAAAAATCATTTGCTGATTCATCATCGCCATTTGTTTTACTTAATTTAGAAAAAGCCTTTAAATTTAAGCCTTGCATTTCTTCTGTATTGATAAATGCTCGTTTTTCAAACGTATCCATGTTTGAATTATTATCTTTTTTGTTTTGAGAATCTAAAAGCCCACTATCAGAAGCTGATTTTATTTGTGAAAAAATAGAAGCGTCTACTTCTGGATGACTTTCTTCAAATGCACGTATTTCTTCATCAGAAACTTTATTATCTTTGTTTGCATCAATTTGGTTTATATACGTCAAAAACAAGGGATTTAACCCTTGAGAACTATTATTTGAATTATTAAACCAATTTATTCCCATTTATTCTCTCCGATATATTATATATATAAAGTATATATATCGGAAAAAATTGCCTTTTTCTCTTTGATTGTAACGGATTCATAAAACGAATATAAAAAATAATTTAAAATTGTAACTTATATTGTGAAGTAAAAAATATAGGTAAATAAAAATATAAAAACGGATATTTGACTTTAAAAAGACTAACATTAAATTAATAATATGAAAAAGATATTATTAACATTGTTTAGTGTTGTGTGTATGTGTTGTTTACCTTCAATAGCAACTGTTATTGTAGGTAATGTATCTATGACAGATAAAGTCCCAAACGAATTTTTCGGAGATTGGAAAGTTGTTTCTTATTGCACTCAAAGTACCAACAAAGAATATTTTGGCTCATCAAGTGTTGATATTTGGACTCTAAAAAGAAATGGTGACACTATCACTTTAATGAATCCGATATCTGGTGCAAGAGCTGATGTTACAGTTGATGACGTAAAAGGAAAAACTGTAAAATTCGAAAAAAGAAGTTACTATCCAGATGAAGAATCTATCGAAACTCCAATTTTAACTTTACAAGGTGACAATTTTACGGGAGTTGATAAAATAAGTATAAAGACATTCAAAGACGGGAAACTTATAAAAGAAGATTACGTCGAATATAAAGTAAAGGGCACAAAGATTTCAGGAGCACCAATTTCGGGGATTTTTGGTCTATAAACAAAAGAGTGTGAGGGAGCATGACAAATAAACAAGAATTATTTTTTGACGTAATTATATTAGGTTCTGGCCCAGCTGGTTTTTCTGCTGCAATATACGCTTCTAGAGGCAATTTAAAAACAGCTATCTTAGATATTAGTATGTTTGGTGGTCAACCTTCAAATTATCTTGAAATTGAAAACTACCCAGGTTTTTCTTTAATTGGTGGGTTTGAATTAATGGAAAAATTTGAAGAGCACGCTGATAAATTTGGTGTTGAAAAATTCCCAATGGTAGAAATTGAACGTGTAACATTAAACTCGGAATTAAAAGAAATAGAAACCAACGATACTGTTTTTAAATCAAAATCTGTAATTATTGCAACCGGTGCTCAAGCTAAAAAACTTGGTATATCAGGCGAAGAAGAATTTAAAGGACGTGGAGTTAGCTACTGTGCTATTTGTGACGGTGCTTTTTACAAAGATAAAACTGTTGCCGTTGTTGGTGGTGGTAATTCCGCAATAGAAGAAGCGATTTATTTAACCAAATTTGCACAAAAAGTTTATATAATTCATAGAAGAGATGAATTGAGAGCAGATAAAATCTGCCAACAAAGAGCTTTTGAAAATGAAAAAATCGAATTTATATTAAGCCATTCTCCATTAGAAATTCAAGGAACCAATACTGTTGAAACACTAGTGTTGAAAGATTTAAAAACAAATGAAACAAAAGACCTAAAA
This sequence comes from Candidatus Gastranaerophilales bacterium, assembly GCA_017467305.1. GTDB lineage: Bacteria > Cyanobacteriota > Vampirovibrionia > Gastranaerophilales > Gastranaerophilaceae > Avigastranaerophilus. Next base: position 41,836 of record JAFTSM010000040.1, on the reverse strand, counting down.
GTAAATGGAGTATTCCCTTATATTGGGTTTGGACCAAATGTCGAAAACTTTAATGGTCAACTAAAACAAAATCAACAAGGTTTTATTGAAACTGATACAAATATGCAAACATCTATTGAGGGTGTTTATGCAGCTGGTGACGTTAGAAACACACCACTTCGCCAAGTAATAACAGCGGCTTCAGATGGTGCAATTGCTGCATGTAGTGCTGTTAAATATGTTGAAGCATTAGAAGAAACAACAAAAGTATAATATCAGCTATATAGATGTATTAAATTCACCCTCCAATTTATAAAATGTATTTGGAGGGTGAAAAATATGATTATTACAACTATTGAAACAATTCCCGGCATGAAAATAAAAGCGCACTGTGGATTGGTCTCTGGCAGTACTGTAAGAGCAAAAAATGTATTTCAAGATTTTGGTGCGGGTTTAAAGAATGTTGTTGGTGGTGAGCTTAAGAGCTACACAACATTGTTAACTGAAGCTAGAGAAGAAGCTATTGCTCGTATGGTTGAACAAGCAAAAAGATTAAAAGCAAATGCAATCATCAATGTAAGATTAGCGACCTCTTCAGTAACTACTGGTGCCGCAGAAGTATATGCTTATGGCACAGCAGTTGAAGTTGTAAAACCAGAAAGCGCAGTATAATGTTAGATATAATAGTACTTTTAATAACACTTGCAATAACATATGCTATTGGAAGTTATATTGAAAAAAGACACTTTAAAAAAATCCAACAAAGAGAAATTGCACTTATAAAAAAGCCTATTATTTCTTACGGTGCAAAAAAATGGAATACTAAACGAGAAATCAAAAAAATAGAAATGGTAACTGGTGAAGTTGTAATAAGTGGTGACTATTTTAAAACTTTTGTTGCTGGTTTAAAAAACTTTTTTGGTGGAAGATTAACCACCTTTGAATCTATTATGGATAGAGCAAGAAGAGAAGCTATATTAAGAATGAGAGAAAAAGCAAGAAATGCTCATATTATTGTAAATGCAAGAATTGAAGCAATTATGCTAGATTGCGATTCTCCAGAAGCAAATGCAATACCCAAATGTGCTGTAATAGCATATGGAACGGCGGTAACTTATGCCCCACAAAAATAATTATGAAGCCCAACTTGAACTAATAAAAGGTGAGAATGTAAATGTTGGTACAAAAAGTGAATTAAAAGATTTTTCTGTTCTACTAGGTGGTATTGTAGGTGTTGTTTTAGTATTTTTAATTTCATTTAATACAGTATCTACTTTCTTTATAGATAAAATGTCTACAGAATCACAACTTAGAATAGAATCACTTTTTAAAAGCAAAGAAAAAATTGAAATTCCAGAAAAATACAAACAACAAATATTTTTATTAGAAAACATAAAACAGAGAATTATAGAAAATGATGTTTCCATTCAAGGAAAATCTCAACTCAATATAAATGTTCTTAAAAGTAAAGAAATAAATGCAATGATAAAACCAGATGGAAGTATTCTTTTTACAACAAAATTGTTGGACGAAAATCTTTCAGAAGAAGAACTAGCATTTGTTTTAGCACATGAAATAGGACACTATTCAAATAAAGACCATTTAAAATCTATAAGTAAACAAATTGCATATGCAATAATATGTGCTGTTGCTGGATTAGACAGCAAAGTAAATAGTATTGCACAAGGAGTTTCTGAAATAGAATTTCTATCTCATTCTAGAGAACAAGAAAAAGAAGCTGATTTATATGCAAACAAAATGCTAATTAGAATTTATGGAACTAATGAAGGTGCAAAATCATTTATAAAGAAACTTCAAAACAAGGAAAACCTTCCTGAATTTATTCATTATTTTTCCACTCACCCATCTTGGAATGAAAGATTAGAATTAGTAGAAACAAGTAATAAATAATTGTGATAATATAAAGCTATGAAAAATACATATAATAAAATTTTAATAATAAGAACTGGAGCAATTGGGGATGTTGTTCATACAACAGCGCTTTTTCATTCAATAAAAAAAGCATATCCAAATGTAGAAATCCATTATTTAACAAGCTCTACTGTAGAATTTTTCTTAAAAGAGGATTCTGCAATATCAAAAGTTTATACAATAGACCCTAAATTTAAAATGTTTAACTCTAAAACATTTGATTTTGCAAAAGAATTAAAAGAAGAAAAATATGATTTAGTTATAAACTTGCAACCTTCATTAAAAGTTAGATTTTTAACTAGATTGGCTGGAATAAAAAAAGAACTATTGTATAAAAAGAATTTTAGAAAACACGCCGTAACTAACTTTTGGGAAACTGGATTAAAAGCCTTCCCAGAAATGCAAAAAGAAAAACATTTAAATATTTACCTTACTAATGAAGCTAAAGAAAAAGCAAATGAACTTTTAAAAGAATTTAAAAGACCATTTGTAGTAATCAACGCTGGCGGTGTTTTTTCTAAAAGAAGAGGAAGAACATATCCTTTAGAACAATGGATTGAATTAGGTGATAAAATTCAAAATAAATATAATGGCACAATAATTTTAAATGGTGCAAAAGAAGATAAAAGTTTTCTTGCTCCACTGTATAGCATTAAAGGTTCAGTTAATTTTATTGGAGAATTATCATTAGAAGAATCTTGTGCTGTAATTTCAAAAGCGGATTTAATGATATCTGGAGATTCTGGACCATTACACATCGCAACAGCTTTAGGCGTAAAATCAATAGGGTTATACGGTTCTATGCCAGCAAGTAGGACGGGATGTTATTCAAACGGAATTGACATTGTTTCTAAAAAAGAATGTGTACCTTGCAATAGAAGAAAATGTAAATATTTAAAAGGTACAGACAAAATCTATGCACCTTGTATGGAAGAAATATCTGTTGATGAAATTTTGCAAAAAATCATATTATAGCATCCATAATTTTGGTTTTTAATTCAAAATAAAAATTTGATTTCTACACCGCATATGCCAGTTTAAAAATCAAATTTTTATTAGTTTTTGATATTTAGATTTATTGTTCTTTCATAGGAACTGAAATTATAAGTTTATTACCGTCTTTAACCTTTAAAATTTTTGCTGTATCAGCACTTTCTGGAAGAATAAAATCTTGAGAAAAAGAAATATCTTGTTTAAATCCTTTATCTTGATTTTGTGAATTTCCAAAAACAGTTAATTTTCTGCCAGCCACATTATAGTTTATTTTGTTCTCATCTCCTTGAAAGGGTTTTAAACATACTATAACTTTAAATACATTATCGTCAAATTCTGTTTTTATTTTTACTGAATCCATTACTAACATTGGAGAATTTATCTCTTCAAGCATTTTTTGTTTGAATTTTTTATTAATATTAAATGCTTCTCTGAAAACATTCATATCGTTTTCAAACATTTTATCAATGTCATGTTTTTGCTTATCATACATTTTTTCAATGTCATTAAACATTCTCTTTTCAAAGTGAGGTGGTCTATGATGCATTTGTTTTCTGTACATTATCTGATCAGCAACAAAATAAAAGGCTAAAAAACCACCTAAAAATGAAGCAAGCACCATTGCTAAACATTTTTTCCAGCAATGATTTTCAAAACATACATGTTTTCTTACTTCACTTTTTAGTTCATTAGTTGAGTTATTTTCTTCCATATTACGTCCTTTCTTAGTGCAAAATAATTATATTATATGTTTTTGAATTTTATCAATAATACTAATTACCTAATCACCTATACAATTATTTAGGTATTCTATCGTATCAAGTTTGTTGTCATATAAGAATTTTACAAAGTATAAATAATTAATATCGTGTGATGAAATAGTTATATTAATTTCAAAACCGTCAGAACAAAAAGGCTCGTAGTCATATATAACATAGCTATTATATTTGCTTTTCCATTCTTTTTTATCGATAAGACAATTGTTTTCTAATGCTATTTGTTCAAGCCAAGGGATTATATCCTTTGATATATTTTTGAATTCAATTTGGCTTCTTGGATTTAAACCATTAATATATTTTTCGACTAGCATTTTTGATACCCCGTAAATGATTTTTATCTAACACACTTCCATAATCAGTTTAGTTTTATTTTTAAAAGAAAAACATACGCAAAAGTATAATATTATGACTATATTTTCGGACTATTTTTATGAGGATTAAAACAACAACAAAATAACCAAAACCCTTGCAAATAAAGGATATTAAGAAGGATATAAAGATTATATTAAAAAAACGGGAATTCTAATTTTTTCGTTTATAATAAAATCGGAAGTTAAAACAATCAATGAAGAGGCATATAGATGAATACAGTATTATTACCAATAAATGAATATTTAAATAAACTAGAAAACGCTGATAACAACGTAAAGAACGCAATTGAAAATGAATTAGTTAATATCGGTAAAGAAGCAGTTCCTTCTCTTGTAGATTCACTTCAAGTTGTAAAAGGTAGAACTAGAGGTATTGTAGCAATGGTGTTAATTAGAATTGGAGAATCATCTATTGACTACTTACAAAAAGCAGCTGAAACAAACAGTGATTTTGAATGGATTGCTAATTATTTAATTACAGAAATTAAAGGTGTTGCAGCCTAATTTATTTAAAAGAGAATATTAAAAGACCGAGTAAATTACTCGGTCTTTTTTTGTTAACATGACTTATTGGCTAAAAGCCAGAAAATATGCTAATATAGTTGCTGTAGTGTATCAAAAGTTATTTAATAAGGGATATTTAAATGAATTTATTTAGTTTATTACTTGGTAAGCAATATAACATTCTTACATATTTGCCAGAGGCTGTTCTGGTTATAGATGAAACTGGTAAAATTCATTATGCAAATAAACGTGCATTTAGATTGTTTGAAACTCAAAAGTTAAGAGGTAAAAATATAAATGAATACTTTATTATTAACTCCGACAACATCATTGCCAACAAAGATGAAGAAATTAAACAAATTCTTAAAATCGTTTCAGAAGAACAAAATACAAAAATTACAGATGTTAAAGTTACAGATGTCTCTTCAAAAAATAAAAAACGATATATTTTAACTATTATTGATAACACTCAAGACCATTCTTTACTTGATGAATTAATTACAGAACGCCAAGAACAAAAAATGTTCAATCATACAAAAAATGTTCTCTTATCAAAAATGTCAAACTATTTACGTTCACCACTCCATTCTGTTGTTGGATATTCTCAAGCTATGCTTGAAGGTTTAAGTGGTGAAATAAATGAAAAACAAACAAAATATCTTCAAATGATGAATACAAATTCTTCTGAACTTTTATTATTTATTGATAAATTAATTGAGCTTTCTCAAGTAGAATCTGATATTTACAAATTTGATTATAATAACTTCGATGTCGCTGCATTACTATCTATTGTTACAAATGAAATGACTGTAAAAATAAAGAATAAGGATATTAAAGTTACTGTAAATTCTCAAGATTTAGTTAAACAAAATTGTTATTCTGATAAAAATGTTTTAAGAATGGTAATGAATAATTTATTAGAAAATGCCATTGAATTAATTGATACTGGTTCCATTAACATAAATATTTCAAATCCAATTCCAGAATATTTATTATCTAAAGGTTTTGAAATAGGTAAGGACGCTAATGAAAAATCATATTTAATGTTTGAAGTTGCTTGTAAAGGTTTAGAGTCTGCTCAATATAATAATTCAGATATATTTGACCCTTATGTTCAAGTTGAAAAAAATTCAAAGAAATATTTATTGCAAAGCTTCCTTTTAGGTAGTACAAAAAAATATATAAATAAATTGAAAGGTGAAATTTGGATTAACAATCAATATGCAAACCAAGTTTCATTTGTATTTATTGTTCCAATAGAAAAATCTTTAGTGGAAGCATAGAGAACAATGTCTCAAGTAGAATTTAAAAGTGTAACCAAAATATATGATAAGAAAAAAATCATTGATAATGTTAGTTTAACAGTTAATGATAAAGAGTTTCTTGTTTTAGTTGGTTCTTCTGGCTGTGGTAAATCAACTTTACTAAGAATGATTGCTGGTCTAGAAGAAATTACAGATGGTGAAATTTTTATTGACGGGAAATGTGTAAATAATGTACATCCAAAGGATAGAGATATCGCTTTTGTTTTCCAAAATTATGCTTTGTATCCGCACATGAGTGTTTATGAAAATATGGCATTTCCTTTAAAAATGAGAAAAATGTCTAAAAAAGATATTGATTTAAAGGTAAAAGAAGCTGCGGAAATATTGGATTTAACAGAGCTTTTGCAAAGGAAACCAAAACAGTTATCTGGTGGACAACGTCAAAGGGTTGCACTTGGTCGTGCTATTGTTCGTAATCCTAAGGTGTTTTTAATGGATGAACCATTATCAAACTTAGATGCAAAGTTGCGTGTGCAAATGCGCGCAGAAATTAAAAAATTACATCAAAAATTGCAAACTACTTTTATATATGTGACACACGATCAAACTGAAGCCCTAACAATGGGTGATAGAATAGCAGTCATTGATGCTGGCGTTATCCAACAAATAGGTACACCATTAGAAGTTTATAATAATCCAGTTAACAAATTTGTTGGTGGTTTTTTGGGTTCTCCATCAATGAATTTTATTTTGTCTGCTGTTATTGATAGCACAGTTTCTTTGAATGGAACTAAAATTGAATTGAAGGAAGAACAAATAAAATCAATTGCTGGTAGAAAAGAAGTTTTAGTCGCAATTAGACCAGAAAAGTTTAATTCTGAAAACTGCAATATTGAAATTAAAGCTCAAGTTGAAATTTCAGAAATGCTTGGCAATTCCCAAATTGTATATTTTAAAATAAATGATAGTGAATGTTCTGCATCAGTGTCATCTGATGTTAAAGTAGAAAGAGAAATTACATTAAAATTTAATTCTGATGATTTAATGTTCTTTGATACAGAAACAACTGATAGGTTGGTATAGATTACACATTGTAATTCAATAAATATTATTCTAAAAGGCATGATTTCTTTAATAAAAATTAATCATGCTCTTGAAATGTAATTTTCTTCATATTAATATAATTACAAGACTTACCCACCAAACAAGTCACAATACTAAAAAGGAAAAATTCAAAATGACAATTAACTTAAAAAACAAAGCTGAAATCGTTGCAAAATACGGTAAAAATGCAAAAGATACAGGAAGCGTTGAAACCCAAATCGCTTTATTAACAGAAAAAATCACTGAGTTAACAGAACACTTAAAAATCAATGCTAAAGACTTCCAAGGCAAACGTGGTCTTTTAATGATGGTAGGTAGAAGAAAAAGACTTCTTTCTTACTTAAAAGATAGAAACTTAGATGATTATAGAAAATTAATCAAAGCGTTAAACATCAGAGAAACAAAATAATCCAAATATTAAATACAAAAAAGGGCTACAGAATGTAGTTCTTTTTTTTGTGATTTGACCCCATTATTTTTTAAGAGTAAAATTGTAGGAAGATAGTTTAGGCAAGTATTAGGAAAGAGAGCCAAAATGAGTTCAAAAAAATATTTATTTACTTCTGAATCAGTAACAGAAGGTCATCCTGATAAAGTTTGCGACCAAATTTCTGACGCAATCTTAGATGAATTTCTAACAAAAGATTCAAAATCAAGAGTAGCTGCTGAAACATCAGTTACAACTGGTATGGTTTTAGTATGCGGTGAAATCACTTCATCTTGCTATGTTGATATTCCACACGTTGTAAGAGCTACAATTGAAAATATTGGTTATACTGGCAAATCATCTGGTGGTTTTGACAGTAAAAATTGTGCTGTTTTAACAAGCATTGATGAACAATCTACAGATATTGCTGGTGGTGTTAATAAAGCATTCGAAACAAGAGACAATAATGCGGCTGTTTCTGTTGATGAAACAAATAACATCGGTGCTGGTGACCAAGGTATTATGTTTGGTTTTGCTTGTGACGAAACTCCAGAATTAATGCCATTGCCAATAAGCCTTGCTCACAAATTATCATACCGTTTAGCAGAAGCAAGAAAACAAGGTGTTGTTGATTATCTAAGACCAGACGGCAAATCTCAAGTTACTGTTGAATATGAAAATGATAAACCAGTTAGAATTGATACTGTTGTAATTTCTACTCAACATGATGAAGTCGTAAAAGGTGAAACTGATAACACTAAAGTTCAAGAAATTATTAGAAAAGATATGATTGAACACGTTATCAACTACGTATTCAAAAATGAAGCATTAAAACCAGATGCCTCTACAAAATATTTAATCAACCCTTCTGGTAGATTTGTAATTGGTGGTCCACAAGGTGATGCTGGTTTAACTGGTAGAAAAATCATTGTAGATACATATGGTGGTTATTCTAGACACGGTGGCGGTGCTTTCTCTGGTAAAGACCCAACAAAAGTTGACCGTAGTGCCGCTTATGCTGCTAGATATGTTGCTAAAAACATTGTTGCGGCTGGCTTGGCTTCAAAATGTGAAATTGAACTTGCTTATGCAATCGGTGTTGCTGAACCTGTTTCAATTTTTGTTGAAACTTTCGGCACTGGTAAAATTTCAGATGATGATATCATGAAATTAGTTGAAGCTAACTTCGATTTAAGACCAAGAGCAATCATCAACCAATTTGATTTAAGAAACTTACCAGCTAAAAATGGTGGTAAATTCTATCAAAGACTTGCTGCTTATGGTCACTTAGGTAGAACTGATTTTGATGTTCCTTGGGAACATACAGACAAAGCTCAAGCATTAAAAGAACAAGCTTCTAAATTTGCTTGTAATGTTTAATTAAAAGCTTAAAAGAAAAAGAAGAGTAGAAAATCTACTCTTCTTTTTTTATGAACTGTTTTACAAACTCTAGCTCTTCTTCTCTTGTTTGAATTTTGCCTTCTAGTTTTTCTTTTAAAATCTTTTCAAAAAGCTCATTAAAATATGCTGACGGAATAAAACCGAGCTCTATTAAATCTTTGCCAGTAATTAAAACTTTTATTTGTTTCAAGGCGTTTAAGAATTTTTCAACCGTTTTATCTTTTGATATTACATAATATACATTTAAAGAAACATCGTTTTTATCAATATATTCATTATAAATCTCTAAATTTGAGTTTGGCGTTTTTCTGTTCAACATTTCTTTTACTTCTAAAAGTATTTTCTTTTCAATAGAAGCCAAATTTAATCGTTCATCGTATTCACCATTAACAAGTAATAGAACAAAATAAATAAACCACAAATTTTCTTCATTTTGAAATGTCGTTTCATCAACTTCTTTAATAGGATTATTAGAAATTAACTTATAAGCATTTGTTTCTATTAAATAGTTATATAAACCTTTTTTTTGAATAGAAAAATATTGTTTTAACTCACTTTTAATTCGTTCTAATGGCATTGTTTTATCAACATTGTTCAAATAATCTTGCATTAGAGTAAAGGTTTGTTCTTCAAATTCAAAATCAAAACGAACTTTAAATTTTAAAGCACGAATTATTCTGGACGGGTCATCAATAAAGCTTTTATCGTGTAATATTCTAATTTTTTTATTTAGAATATCTTTGTATCCGTTAAAATAATCAACTAAAGTAAATTTATCATTACCAGTTAGTTTTAAACCTAGCGTGTTGATTGCAAAGTCTCGGCGTTTTACATCTTTTTCAAGAGAGCAACCAAAATTATGAGCTACTGGTAAAACACCAGATTTTGTATATGTTTCTTCTCTTGTTGAAGCAAAATCTATTTCTACACCATTTTTAAATTTGACTTTTGCTGTTCTAAGATTTTCTTGAATTGCAATTACTTCGCAATCTGTTTCTTTTTCTAATAAATTTGCAAATTCAATAGCATCAGCTTCAACTGCGATATCAATATCTTTAATTTGATTCTTTAAAATTAAATCTCTTACAATACCACCAATTAGATAAATTTTTATATTGTATTTTTCAGCAATTTGAGAAGCAGAAAAAATTGCAGATTTATATTCTACAGAAATTAGTTCTTCAAACTGTTGCTTTATTGAAATCGCCATATGTGAATTATATCAGATTAGTTAAAATCTTTGAATACAGTACTTTTTTGAGTTTGAATTTTTGCAATATCTGTTAAATCTAATTTTGGTTGTACATTTTGATTAGCTTGTTTGTTTTTCTTTTCTTGAAATTTCTTTGTAATAAAGATGTTAAGTTTAGAAATACCAACACCAAGTACAATACCAGAATATAAATAACCAGCTACTTGAGAAACTGCTATTTTTGCAATTTTTGATTTTGTTGCACCATCAGCTTTTTCTAATAATTTTGTAAACTTAAGTGGTTTTCCATTTTCTGCAATTTCTTTTGCTGCTGGAAGAAGTACTTCATCAAAAGATTTTACGCTAGCTTTAGATAACCATTTAAATGCATATCCAAGCCCTTTTTTACCTTCTTGTGCTACTGGGTTATTAATTAATTCTTTACCACCCAATGCCCTAGCTGTTAATTTAGATACCATGCCACCTAAAATTAACCAGTTTGTATAACCTAAAGTATCTTTAATAACACTTTCTCTTAATTCATTACTGTCACGAGAAGATAAGAAACGTGAACCAATTGTGAAACCATATAAAAACTTAAATTGATTAATTGTTGGAACTTTACTATTGAATTGAATATTAGAAACTAAGTCAGACATTTTTCCAATAGTTTTTAGTGAAAATATTGGGAACGCAATACCAGCAACAGTTTTAGCAGCCTTAAAGCCTTTTGAGTTATCGCCACCTTTACCCTCTACACCAACAAAACCATCACTACCTGTACGTTTTTTAGTTAGAAATCTGTTTATAGGTTGTACTGAAATACACATTGCTGCACATATACCCATACCAAGTAATGTTGAAGCAACTTTATTTCCTTTTAAAGCTTTTACAAAATCTGGAAGTTTATCTTTTGATTTTGTTTTAAATGCGTTTGAAAGAGAAACAGCATTATCAACAAGTTCACCAAGACTTGCAGAAACATCTTTCACACCTTGACCAGCATTCATTTTGAATGAAGCTTGAGCTCCAGTATCTTTTGTAACTTTTGATAGAACAGTATTTTTTAATATTTTAACTTCTTTTGATAATTTAGCTTTATCAGCACCTTTGGCTTTTGAAAGTATATCTGACTTTTCTGCAAGATAGACCAAACCTTCAACTATGTCATCTTTAGCACCTTCAGAAACCCTTTTCCACTCAGTACCATTAAGTCCCTTAATACTTTGAACAAATCCATCAAAAAATTGTTTTTGACCTTCTGAACTTTGCCAAATTTGTGACATATTATTGATAGTATCACCACTAGCAAAAATGTTTTGAGCTTTTATACCGTGTGTTTTATTAAATTTGCCAGACAACAAAGTAGCAGCACCAAGACCAATCAATCCAACACAAGCGTGAATTAGACAACTTGTACCTTCTCTAAATGCAGCTTCAATACCCGCCTGAGGACCACGGTTTTTCATTTCAATAGTAGTTCTTGGTATAACCATAGAAGCTAAATCGACAGCACAAGCCCCTATTGCAGGACTATCATTAAGACTCTTCAAACCTACCAAGGCAGCTGTTCCTACACCTTTAAATGATTGATTATTTCTATTTCTATTTTTTTCGGCTTGTCTTGTGTTTATTACCGCTGTATTTATTCTATCTAACATGTTTCTCTGACTTTTATTCCATGCTTTTAAGTCTCGTAAAAAAAAAATTTTGCTAGTACTTAAAATTTATTTACACTATCCTCAATGTGTTTAATTTTACCAAAAGCAAAATTCATTGTAACAAAAGCCAATTTTTTCTTTACAAAATAAGTTAAAACATTAAAGTTTAATTAAAAAATTCCGTAAATCTATTTATAAGGAAAAATAGAAGAAAATGACAGAACAATCAAAAATTATTTCAAATAACCCTTTTGGCTTAAACGTAGCACTTCCAAGTAAAACAATTGAGGAAGTTAAAAAGGTTGTAAAACAAGAAACACAAAATATCTCCGCAAATCCATTTGTTGATTATTTAGAGCAAAATGATAAAGTTTTTTCTGGAGAAGTTGCAAGAGAAATAAGAAAACATCAATCACAAATTTATACATTAGGACAAGTAATGAGGGAAGGATACCCACGTACAACATTTAGCATAAATGGTTAGAAAATTTTCATATAATATACAAGAGGTCATTATAAGACCTCTATTTTTTGTTTTTAACTTTTGTTGTTTTATTTATTTTATTCTTTTTGTTTTTTACTATCTATAATATTATTTATGCAACCTAAAATTTATACGTATATCAATTTATATTCCGTTAATTTTAATTACCAACTTTCTTCATAAACTGGCATGGAGTATTTATTTGTATTAGAATAAAGCTTGTAAAAGACAATGGGATATAGAGTAGTGGCAAACAAACCTATAGTAGCAATAGTAGGAAGACCAAATGTTGGTAAATCAACATTTGTAAATAGACTTCTTGGCTCAAGACATTCGATAGTAGATGACCAAGCAGGTGTTACTCGTGACCGTATTTACTTTGATGTTGAGTGGATGGAGAAAGAATTTACTATTATTGATACTGGTGGTATTATCCCTGGTGATGAAGATGAAATTATGCTAAATATCTTCACTCAAGCAAAAGTTGCTTGTGAAGAAGCTGATAAAATTATTTTCATAGTCGACGGTAAAGACGGTATTAATCCAGTTGATTACGATATTGCAAATGTTTTAAGAAGAAGCGGCAAAGAAGTTTTCTTAGCGGTAAATAAACTTGATGACCCAGATAAGTTTTTAAATGTTAATGATTTTTATGCACTTGCTATTGGAGACCCATTCCCAATATCAGCACTTCACGGTTCTGGCGGAGTTGGCGACTTATTAGATGAAGTTACTAAGGATTTTGAATATTTAGAAAAAGAAGAACAATCAGAAAATATTCGTATTGCAATTGTCGGCAAACCAAACGTAGGTAAATCTTCAATCGTAAATGCCCTTCTAAATAAAGAAAGAGTTATCGTTTCAAATGTATCGGGAACAACACGTGATGCAATTGACTCTAAAGTTAAATACGAAGGTGAAGAATTTATTCTTGTTGACACAGCTGGTATAAGAAAAAAATCTAAGGTTGATTGGGGTGTTGAAAAATTTGCCGTAGACCGCTCAATCCGTGCAATTAGAAATTGTGATGTTGCAATCCTTGTGATTGATGCTACAGAAGGCATTACAGACCAAGATAAAAAAATTGCCGGTACTGTTGTTGATGCTGGTAAAGCTATCATCGTTGCAATTAATAAATGGGATTTGATTGAAGATAAACAATCAAATACAATAAATAAATTTGAAAAAGAAATAGAACAAGAAATGCCATTTTTAAGCTTTGCACCAAAAGTATTTATTAGTGCTAAAACAAAACAAAGACTAGTAAATTTATATAAGCTTTCAAAAGAAGTATTTGCAGAAGCTTCAAAACGTATTTCTACAAGTATATTAAACAAGGTTGTACTAGATGCAGTTTCTATGAACCCACCTTCTAGTATTAGAGGAAAACGTTTAAAATTATTCTATACAACACAAGTTAAAACAAACCCACCAACCTTTGTTTTATTTATCAACAACGAGGATTTCTTAAAAGATAATTATGTAAAATACTTAGAAAATAAATTAAGAGAAGCTTTTGGGTTCAGAGGCACTCCGATTAGAATTTCTGCAAAAGAAAGAGGAGAGAAAAAATGATAATGGTAGTTGTTAAAATGCTTACAATTTTTGTAATAGCATATTTAATAGGTTCTATTCCAACTGGATATTTAATTGTAAAAGCAAAAAAAGGTATTGATATTAGAAAAACTGGTTCTGGCTCAACTGGTGCAACAAACGTTAAACGCATTTTAGGTACTAAATGGTTCTTTACAGTTATGATACTTGATGCACTTAAAGGCATAATAGCTGTAACTATTGCTGTAAAACATTATGATTTATTTGAATATACACTAAGAGGACTTGGACCAGTTCTTGCAGCTTTGGGTGTAATCTTAGGACACAGTAAATCAATTTTCTTAAAGTTTACAGGTGGGAAATCTGTTGCAACTGGAGTCGGAACACTCATTGGATTGTGTTGGCCAGTTGGTTTAGCAACAGCTGTTATCTGGGGCATAATTACTTATACTTCAAAATTTGTTTCTTTAGGTTCAATAGTTGCAATTACTATGGCGCCAATCTTGATGAGAGTTTTCAACCAAAATGAATATTATATCTGGTTTACAGCTATCTGTGCTGCTTATGTTGTAATTATGCACAAAGACAACATCAAAAGACTTTGCCAAGGAAAAGAAAATAAAGTAAGAAAATAATGTCTAAATATAACGGAATAAAGATTGTTTCAAAGGTAGAAGTAACAGATAAAGATTCGCTGGCAATTGTTTATACGCCTGGAGTTGCTGCTTCTTGCTTAAAAATAAAAGAAAATGCTGAGGCTTCATATAATTATACGAATAGAGAAAATTCGGTTGCTGTTATTTCTTTCAACTATGAACAATCTTTAGAACGTGCTATTTTCTTAAAAATGACATTAGGAATTGATGCTTATCCATTTGAAATTTCTTCGACAGAAAAAGATAAAATAAAATTAGTTGTCGATAATATAGAACCGTCTTTTGGGGCGATAGATTTAAGTCTTATTGAAAATGATGTAAAAGATATTGATTTTGATGTAACTATTCCAATTTTAAAGGATGTAGTAAAAGACTTAAAAGAATTTTTCTTGTGTGTTTCTAAAAATTTATTTATGTTTAGCTATGATAAATTAGAAGGAACAACTAATGAAAAATCATTGCAACTACGCAAAATGGCTGGTGGTGTAGTTGAAGTAGAACTAACAGAAGAAAAACAACAAAAACCAGTTGGTATTGTTTCAGATGGTAGTGCAGTTCTTGGCTTAGGTGATATTGGTGGTCTGGCTGGTTTACCAGTTATGGAAGGTAAAGCTGTTTTGTTTCAAGAACTAGGTAATGTCAGTGCACTTCCACTTTGTTTAAAAACTCAAAATGCGGATGAAATAGTTGAGATTGTTCTTCTTCTACAAAACTCTTTTTCTGGAATTAACTTAGAGGATATAAAAGCTCCAAGATGTTTTGAAGTTGAAGATAATTTAATTGAAAAAGCAAATATACCAATATTCCACGATGACCAACACGGTACAGCTGTTGTTGTCTTAGCTGCATTATTAAACGCATTACATCTAGCAGAAAAGAAAGTAGAAGATGTTAAAATCGTATTTTCTGGCGCTGGTGCTGCTGCAATTGCTGTGTGTAAATTAATTCTTAGTGTTGGCGCTAAAAATATTACTATGTTTGATATTGATGGTGCAATTTATAAAGGTAGAGAACAAAATAACTTTGCTCACGAGGAAATTGCTAAATATACAAATTTAAATAATTTTGTTGGTTCATTAAAAGACGGTATTAAAAATGCAGATGTATTTATAGGATTATCAGCACCAAATCTTTTAAATGAAGAGATGATTAAATCGATGAACGAAAAACCAATCATTTTTGCATTGGCAAACCCAACACCAGAAATTTTACCAAATGAAGCAAAACAATATGGTGCTTTTATTACAGCTTCTGGTAGAAGTGACTTTCCTAACCAAATAAATAATTCGCTAGCATTCCCAGGATTATTTAATGGTGTTTTAAAATATGGTGTAGAGAAAATCACAAATGAAATCAAATTAAATTGTGCATTTGCACTAGCTTCTATGGTTAAAGAAGATGAATTGGCTGTTAATTACATATTGCCAGATGCATTAGATAGACAAGTTCCAATTACAATTTCGAATAATGTTATAAGTATGTAATGCTTCGCATTACCGTTGCTCGCGTTCAACAATTTTTTTCATCTTTTGTAGATTTTTTCATTTTCTGTCCCCTTTCTTCTTCTTATACCATACTCGCAACTTTTAGTTGTCCACTTTTAGTGGTACGCTTCATTTCAAGTGGTTTCAATATTTAATTGACCTCACCTCGTTCCTCTCCTAAAAGGAGAGGAAGAATTGTTTAAAAAATATCATTTTGTTCAACTTCACTCCACGGAAAATCCGCAAAAAAAAAGGAACTTTTTGGGTTCCTCTGAAATCTTTTTCAATTTCCTCGTGTGTTAGTAAAGGTAGTAAGTAAGGTAAGTATGAATATAAAATTTTGTTTTTAGTTTTTTATTTTGTTGTATCATCTACATATATATAAAGTATATACAAAATCAATAATTGCGTAACTTGTTAAAATTTTTTCTATTTTTTAGTAAACCCCAATAATAGCAAGTGTTTTAATGCTTTACATATTGTAATATTTCTCTCAAGGCTGGAATAAATATTTTAATTTGATATCATGTAGAAAAAAGGAGAAGAATAATGAGAATAGCAGTAACGTATGACAATGGTAATGTATTCCAACATTTTGGTCACACAGAAGAATTTAAAGTATATGAGGTTCAAGATAACAAAGTTGTAAATACAGAAATTGTTTCTTCTAATGAATTGGGTCACAGTGCATTAGCTTATTTACTAGAAGAAAATAAAATCAACGTATTAATTTGTGGTGGTATTGGTGGCTGTGCTATCGGTGCACTTAGAGAATATGGTATTGAATTATTCGCAGGTATTCAAGGAAGTACAGATAAAGCTGTTGAAGACTATATAAATGGCAACCTTGTTCAAGTAAGTGAGGCTAATTGTTCTCATCATCATGAACATCATCACGGTGCGGAAGGACATTCTTGCGGACACTGTCACTAATTAAAAACAAGAAATATAAAATAAAAAACGTTATCAAAAGATAACGTTTTTTATTTTTGAGTAACTTCTTCTTTTTGTTGTTCCGCTTGTTTTTTCTTATAAAACTTACGACGTCTCATTAAATCTGCAAAAGCTTCTAACCTTGTAATATAACCAGCACGACCAGTTTGTTCATCTAAGATTAAAGTCAAAATTGGAATTTCACAATTTTCTCTCATTGTTGGGAAAATATTTTGTGACATAATCTCTGGCATACAAGTAAATGGACTTACATGGATAATACCGTCTGTTCCTTTTTCATTTGCGTAAGCAACATCTGAAACTGATTCTAATGCGTCGCCACCGATATCACGCATTAAATAAGGTCTTGCCATTCTATAAGCACGCTCTAAGTGAGTTTCACCTTTTTTAAATGCTTTAGGAATAATGGCATCTTTTACAAAACCAGAAACTGTCAAACTTCTTCTTGTTTGAACGCCCATTCTGCCTAATTCTTTCTCAATATTTTGGTTAGAAAATGGATCTTGAACTAAAAAAATTTCACCAGTAATATCAACAGTTAGAACATCTCTGTTTTTATCAATTTCTGTTTTTTTAATTTCTTCAATAGCTTCTTTTTGTGCTTGTTTTAATTGTTTTGTATTTTCAGCTTCAATTATTAGTGCTAAAGCTCTATTGTAGTGTTTTTCTGCTGTTCCCACAACAACTTCCCTCGCACGATAATATGAAAATAAATTTTCCAGCTTATCTAAAACAAATACTTTTCTCACGGCAATATTAATAGCTTTTGCAATTAATACAGGATTTTTAGCACCCAAACTCTCAGCAAAGAAATTATACATTCCTTTAAACCCATCATAGAGTTGAAGTTCAATGTATTTATCTTCATAACCCAAGTCTTTTAGTACATTTTTGATACTTTGACCATACTCGCCAAGTCTACAAATGCCTGGTGAAGAAATCATTGCAACATAGTCTGCACCATTTTCAATCGCTTGCAAAAAGTTACCAAGAACTGTTTTGTATGGTAAGCAAATCGATTCTGGGCTATATTTAGATGCCATTTCTAATGTTTTTTTACTTGTTTTAGGCGGAATTACCGCTTCAATCCCAAGCTTTTTCAAAGCAGCAGCCCAAGCAATGTAAACATTTCCCATATGTGGAAAGGCAACTTTAATAGTTTTCTTTTTGCTCATTGCCTAACCATTACACTTTCAACAAATAACCGCCATTATCAGCATTTTGAAGAACATCTTCGTTCAATTTGCTTCTTAGATTTTTAATGTATTTATAAACATAATCTCTTGGCAATTCTAAAATTTTTGCTAAATCTTTTGCATAAACAATAGTATTTCTATTTGATAAGAAATGATCAAAAACTAATTGTTCACGAGTAGTAAGAGCCTTTTTAAAAGAATATTCTACAGCTTCTTCTTTCGCTGTTTCAACTTCTTTTACTTTCTTCACTTCAGCTTTTTTCTCAACAACAGGAGCTTTTTTAGCAGTTTCTTGTTTCTTTACAACAGGTTTTGATTCTTTTTTCTCTTGGATTTCCTTCTCTTTACTAAAAGATTTTATTGCTAAAGTTTGAATTTTTTCTGTTTTAGGTGTGTATTTTTCAGTTGACATAGAAGTTAATGTTCTAAACATTACATTATCTACTAAACTTTCATCGTGTTTTTCTTCTTGAATAACTTTACCTAATCTAGCCGCATATTCTTCTAAAGTAATGCGTTCTAATGAGCTTCTCCATTTACGAATTTCTTCTTTGCTCAAGTATTCGCTCATATTCAACAATCTCCTTGACTCTCATAAAATGTTTAGGGATTAATGACCTTGCCTTATATAAAATCTAACCGTCAAAGTGTTTTCATTTAATCTCTGTTACTAAATACAAATGTACCATAAATCAGGTGTAAAATCTTAATTTTTTCTGTAATTTTAAATAAGATTTACAAACTCAAAAAGTACACTAAATAAAAATTTGAATTAATAAAAGAGCCCGAAGTATCAACTAATTCGGTCTCTTTTTATACAGGTTTTTATCAAATTAAGAGAAAAAATGTCCTCTTTTTGAATTTAATGTTATGTTATCAAAAGAATATAATCTTGCTGGGCGTTTTGAGCCTATTTTAGTATATTCATTTAGTTCTTTTAGTACCGAACCAGTTAAAACTTTTTTACGGAAGTTTCTCTTATCTAACTTCATATCCAAAATTAATTCATATGATTTTTGTAGTTCTGTCAAAGTGAATTTTTCTGGCAATAATTGGAACGCAATAGGGCAGAATTCTAAACGTTCTCTCATTCTTTTTATAGAGTATTCAATAATTTCTTTGTGGTCGAACGCTAATGTTGGTAGATTATAAACTTCATGCCATTGAACTTCTGTAATACCTTGAGAATTATCAACAGATAATTTAATATCATCACTTCTTATCAAAGCAAAATAAGCACAAGTAATAACCCTTGAACTTGGATAACGTAGTGGGTCACCGAATGTATAAAGTTGTTCAAGATAGATATTATCTACATTTGTTTTTTCTTTCAAAATTCTCAATGCCGCATTATCAAGGTTTTCAGACAATCTGATGAAACCACCAGGAATAGCCCAACGTCCTTTAAACGGTTCATTAGCACGCTTTACCAATAACACTTGTAGTTTATTGTCTTTGATTGTAAATATAACAACGTCGGTTGTAATTTCGTGTGTTTTAATCTCTTGAAACATTCTCTCTTACTTTCTAAATTCCTTGATTAGCCAAATATGTCTCTAGTATAGCATCTTGCTGTTGCCTAAAATCATACTTTTCAAATGCATTAATATCTTTTATTGAATTATTATATTGTGCGATTACAGGGTCTGGATTTGTTTTCATTGAATTATAACTTTTCATTATACTTGATACAAAAGTTTTTGTTTCTTTAAATGGAGGAATACCATTGTATTTTTTTACATTTCCTGGCCCAGCATTATATGCTGCTAATGCTAGTTCAGTTGAACCAAACATTTTATACATTTGCTTATAATATGTAAGCCCACCTTTTATATTTTCATTCAAACTATATGGGTTATATCCCAATTTTTTAGCAGTTCTAGGCATTAATTGGAATACTCCAACAGCACCATATGGACTTTTTCTGTTTTGAGAAAAATTAGATTCTTTTTTTGCAATACTCAAAGCTAGAGCCGGATCAACACCCATTTCCATAGAGTGTTTCACAATCAATTCTTTAATTGTCACTTGTGAAACGGCTTCAGCCTTTACCACCATAGGGAAATTAACTAACGCAAAACATATTATAAATACGTATACTAATACTCTTCGAGCCATGTAAATCCTCAAATTTATTTATCACGGTTTAAAGTCACTTATTAAAATTTTATTACATAAAAATTAAATTTCAACTCAAAAGGGGTTAGCCTAAGCGTAACCCCTTTTTATCAATTAAATTTTAAAAATTAATCTAATAATTTATCTAGTAACTCAGCATCAGAAGAAGTCTTTTTTAAGTCAAACATTGTGTTTCTTTTCATATAAGTTCTTAAAGCTTCACGAATAAGTTCGCTTCTTGTTCTTTGTTCGTTTTCTGCAACTTCATCTATCTGAGTTAAGAATTTATCAGGGATTGATAATAACACCTTTGCCATAAAACATCCTTACACCTTATCACATATATGTATTATATACTATTTTCTCGTTATAGTCTATAATTTGTAAAAAAGGAGTTTAACAATGGAAAAAATTAGAGAAAATAAACTTATAGACTTATTTTGCGAGTTGGCAACAGTTCCATCTCCACCATTAAAGGAAGAAAAAGTTAGAGAAAAAATTCTTGAAATATTTAAAGAAAATAATATTGATGTAAGAACAGATGAAATTGGAAATGTCATTGCAAAAATTCCAGCGACAGACTTTTCTAAAAAACCATTGTTATTGAGTGCTCATATGGATGTAGTTGGAGATGATTCCCCAATCAATTTGCAATTAAACGGAAATATTATTGAAACTGATAAAACAAGAACTCTTGGAGCTGATGATAAAGCTGGTGTCGCTGTTGCAATTTTACTGGCTATTGAACTATCAAAAAATACTGAACTTAAGCACGGTGGATTAGAAATTGTGTTTACACGTGATGAAGAACAAACTATGACTGGTATTCATAATTTAAAAATGAATGAATTAGAATCAGAACATGTTCTAGTGATGGATGCTGATGGTCTTGGTCAAGTTCAAATTTCTGGGGCTGATTATACTAGATTAGCTGTTTATATTGAGGCTATAAAGGGTGGTCATTCTGGTATTGATATTGATGATACAACAAGATTAAATGCAGCTAAATTAGTTGCTGAACTAGTAAATGAAATACCTCAAGGGGTTTACCATAAAGATGAATTTGGAGTAGTAACTTCTATAAATTTAGGTGTAATTATTGGTGGTGGTATTCATACGGCTATTGATAATATCAAAGGTTCTGATATGAAAAGTAATCAATATCAAGATTACATCTTAGAAAAAGCAGTTACTAATGTTATCAATACAAAAGCTGGTGCTGCATATTCTATTAGAAGTTCAAGTAGAAAATATGAACAAGATTTAATTAATGAAGTTAAAGTTATAGTTGATAATTTTAATAAAAAATATGAAGGTTTAGCTGTTGCAAAAATGGAAACAGAGGAACATCTTCCACCATTTGAAAAGAGTGATGATGAAACAATGATAAATGTAGCGAAAGAAGCTGGGAAAAACCTAAATTTAGATTTAGATATATCATCATTCCACGCTGGTGCAGAAACTCACATTTATGCAAATGAAAAAAATAAATATGGAGTAACATTTAAACCAGTATTAATTGGTGTTGCAAATATTTATAATATGCATTCTTCAAATGAACAAATCGACTATGTTTCACACCTTAAAGGTTATGAATTAGTAAAAGAGATGTTCAAGGTGTTTAATAAGTAATAAATTCTAGGTTAAGATACCTAGTTATACGAAAAATATCTATCAAAATCCACATCATCGAAGTTGCAAAGTAATCTATAAACTTCGTCATCTTCATCCATTTTTTGGAATTTGAATTCATCAAACTTCCAAAGTTTTGGATTGATTCCGTATACCCTAATTATTTCTTTATCAAGCAATATTTTTAATTTCTTTTTAACTGTATCAAGTGGCATATCTAGGCATTTTGCTAGTTCAACAGCAGTAATCCCCTCGTCACGTGAGCATTTTTCTGGGGTTAAAAACATTAATTCGAGTCCGACTTTTTTTAAATCTTTATCTTCTAACGCTTCCATTTTACTTGTTACCTGTTAACTTACATGTGCATATTCGACATAATTTTAAAATACTTTAATTATTTCTTTAATTATTGTACAATCAATAGGGTAGATTGGGATAATTTATATGCAAGAATACAACATTTGTTACAGTCTGGATTCTAACTATGCCGAACAATTGGCTGTTTCTATAGCTTCTATTTTAAAAAATGCTGATATTTCTGATAATATCAACTTTTATATTCTTGATGATGGATTATCTGCCGATGACAAAAATAAAATAAATTTATTACAAAATATAAAAAAGTTTAATATTGAATATATCTCTGTATTAAATGATGATTTTAAAGCTTGTCCTTTGCTTACAGAAAAAGATGAAAAATATAAGGATTATCACGTAACATTACCAACTTATTTCCGTTTTAAATTACCGAAATTTCTGCCAAAACTAGATAAAATTTTGTATCTTGATTGTGATGTTATTGTTAGAACATCGCTAAAGGATTTATTTAGTATTCCTTTAGATAATACTGCAACAGCAATGGTTTTAGATGCTGATACTGAAAAAGAGTCTAAAAGATTATCTCTAGAAAAGTATTTCAATGCTGGTGTAATGCTAATTAATCTTGGTTATTGGCGTAAAAACAATATTGGAAATAAGCTTTTTGAGTATGCTCAAAATAATAAAGAACATATCCTTTGGCAAGATCAAGATATTGTTAATATTGTTTTAAAGGATGAAATTAAAAAAATAGATAAAAAATGGAATTATCAGTATTTTCAATATGAAGAATTGAATAATGATGAATTAGCAGATTCTTCTATTCTTCATATTGCAGGTCGTTTTAAACCTTGGTTAATGCCATTTGAAAGCAATGTTTATGACGAATATTATTGCTATTTATCATTTACTGCTTGGAAAAATAACATAGTTAAATATAAACAAAACTCTTTTGGAAAACATCTTAAAAACCAAATTGGTGGTAGTGTAACAAATATTCTTGTTGATGCTACTGATGAAGATATACAAAAGGTGTATAAAGATGTAGCTCAGAATTATAATGAAATACAAAATATATATGACGCTATTGCAAAATCAAATGAGTTTGTAAAAGAACTTGATAAAGAAGCTAGATATCTATTAGAAAAACAAACAAATGAAAAAATTACTGGTGTTTATGAAGAAATAACTAGAAATTATAAATATACAAAAAAACTGGTTGATGAAGTTAAAACAGAAAATTCTAATTCAAAAACTCTGCTAGAAAATTTTATAGAATAAAGAATATTATCTGAAATCTATTCTTTAAATTTGAATGTTGAAAATAAATTTCATGTAATTAATGATAAAAATAATGAGAATATTCTTGCAATAGGACAAGATATTTCTAATATAAAGACTGAGATAGATAAAAATAATAACTATACAGAATATTTAGTAGAAATATCAGAAGGGAAACAAGCAGAAAAATTACAAAATGAAATTGTTGCTATAAAAAATGAATTATCTAATAGAGATGAAAAAATCACATCTTCAATAGATGAAAAGATAAAAATTTTAGAAGAAGTTTTTAGTGAAAATACTATAAATTTAAAAGCTGATATAACAAAAGATTTAACTCATCAATTTAGAGAAATTTATTCTTATTCTAATGAGCATTTTTCAAGATTATATAAAGGCTTAAAAGATACGACTTTAAGCCTAGAAGTTATTATGAATGATAAAGTAGAAAAACTTTACAAAAATGATAATGATTTTAGGTGGGAAATTGATAATATTAAAGCTAATTTAAATCCTTGTTTTGAAGTAGTAAAAGAAGTTGAAACGTTAAAGCAAGAGCTTATAAAACAAGATAATGCAAATAATATAAAACTAAATGAACTAAAAAAAGAATATGAAAATCAACTAAATCAACAAAGAATTAAATATGAAAAGAAGTTGATGAAATTAGAAGAAACAATAAAAGAAGAAAGAAAAAATCCATTCGTTAAATTTATTGAAAAGATAAAAAAGAGATAATTTATGATGCAACCTAAAATATCTGTAGTAATAATTTATAATAATTCGGCTGACACTATAAAAGAGTGTTTGAATAGTGTATTGCATCAATCTTTTTTAGATATTGAAATTATATGTGTAAATAATGGTTCAACTGATAATTCAGAAAATATTGTTAAAGAAATAGCATCTTCAACTGAAAGAATAAAATTAATTAGTTTGCCAAATAATGATGATTATAACTTGGCAAAACAAGTGGGTTTAGGTGTTGTTTCATCTGATTTTGTTTTATTTATTGATGGTAGTGAAGTTTTATCTTCTGATTTTATAAAAGAAAAATATTTTGAAGTTACTAGAAATAAGATTAAAAATATAGAGAATAATCATTTATATCGCCGTTCATTTTTAGAAAATGATACGGAAATTGTTTCAATAATAGAAAATGAATTAGCTATAAAACTAGAAGAATCTTCTAAAAAGATAAAAGAACAAAAGCAAGAAATAAAAGATGAATTCAATAAATTCTACCAAAATAATCTTGAAACAATTAAAAATAATTCTTATGAGGTTATTTGTCGTTTTAATCAATTAGAAAAATTGTTTTATGAAAAAGACTATGAATATAAAACAAAAATAGATAATTTTATCAAAGATGCTTGGGAAAATATCAATGCCCCAACTCAAAAAATATATGATGATATTTCTAAAGTGTATGCTTATATTTCTGCCGAAATAAACAAAAAAGGTGGAGAAATTAATTCTGTATATGAAGAAATTACAAAAAATTATCACTATACAGAAGAAATTCTTGAAAGAAAATCAAATGAATTAAAAGAACATACAGAAGAAAAGACTTCGCCTATCTGGCAAAAACTCTCAGATTTAGAACGCGAAATAGTTGTCCGTTATGTAAACTTAAAAAGACTTTTAGATATGCAAATAGATGAATTATCTTCAAAAGTGCAAGCAAATGGTTCTGGAAATTCACAAGAAGTTATTGAGTTAGAAAAAATTGTTTCAGAAAATGTTGATAAAATATATTCTCGTTTGAATGAGTCTTCAACGATATTTTATGAAGAACTTTCTAAAATTTATAAAGACATAAATGAAAATTTAAGAAAAAAGAGTGAAGAAGATAGATACTTCTTTGAACAGAAAATTAACGAATTAAGAAATGAATTTGACACAAAATTACAGAACCTAAAAAATGAGATTGTAGGATAGTAAGATGCCAAAAGTATCAATAATAATACCGTTTAATAATGTAGAAGATTATATAAAACAATGTTTAGATAGTGTTTTATCTCAAACACTTAAAGATATTGAAATTATTTTGGTAAATGATGCTTCAACTGATAAATCAAGAAAAATAGTTCAAAAATATGCTGATAAAGATAAAAGAATAAAAATTATTGACCTTGAAGAACGTAAAGGACAAGGTTTTGCTCGTAATAGAGCTATTGAAGTTGCAACTGGTGAGTATATTGGTTTTGTTGATTCTGATGACTTTATTGAAACAAATATGTTTGAAGAATTATATGAAAAAGCAAAATCAGATGATACAGATATAACAATGTGCCAAGTGCGTGAATATGATGATATTAATGAGTACTACATATCTTCAGATTATTATTCATTAGAACCATTGATTTCTTTGGGTGAAAAAGTTTTTAGTGCAGAAGAAACTAAGGAACAAATTTTAGATATAAATGTTGCCCTGTGGAATAAAATTTATAAACGTGAATATTTAAACAAAATTGGTGAAAAATTCCCAGAAGGGTTTATTTATGAGGATTTACCATTTTTCTTTGGAACATATTTGCCTGCTAAAAGAATAAATATTGTATGGAAAAATCTTTATAGTTATAGAGTTAACCGTAAAAACTCTACTATGCAACAGTTTAACGATAAAATTTTAGACCGTTTGCCAATGGTCTCATTGACTTATGAGAAGATTAAGTCAGTTGATTATCTCGATAATTTAAAGCAAAGAATACAAGGTTGGATTATTAATGACTTATTCCATAGATATACTCTTTTAAAAGAAAATTATCATAAAGAATATTTCTTTTTGATGAAAAAAGTTTTTGAAAATTTAGAAATCGAAAATGTAGAAGATGATTATTGGCAAAAGGTTTATCATTTTGAAGGTTATCTTCTTGTTATGAATAATTCTTTTGAGGATTTTAATCAAAAGGTTTTTAATGAGTATTTAGACATCCATAAATTAGAAGATAGATTACAATCTCAAATTATAAGTATTGATGAAATAGATAGACGTTTTGGGCTTATTTATGATGATTTAAGCAAAGTATATAAGTATTCAGAAGATATAGTTAATGAAGCAAAAAATCAAATAAAACAAGATTTAAATATAGACGAAAAAATAAATGTATTTAAATCAGATTTTCGAGTTGATTTTAATAGAAATCTTGAGGAAAAATCAAACAAAATAATTAGTGAAACAGATGAGAAAATCTCAAAAGTATATGGAGAAATCACTAAAAATTATGAATATACAAATCAACTAAAAGAAGAACTTGTTTCAAATATTCAACAAGCCACATCATCAGTAGATGATAAAATTCAAACAGCAGAATACAAAACTGATGTAAAAATATCTAAGGTGTATGAAGATATTACAAAGAATTATGAATACACAAATAAATTATCAGATGAATTAAAAACTGAAATTAAAGAAAAATCAAAAGAATTATACAATGATATAAAAGATTTATCGTTTGTTGTTCATGATAATTTTGTAGAATTAAATAAAGAACAAGATAAAGTAGTTCAAGAATGTAAATTTGTAATTGATGCAATAAGCAAACATGAAAAATATATAAATGAACAAATTGAATCTTTAAATACAAAATTGAATAATGTATCATCAGTTTTAGAGAAAGAAAAAGAACAAAGAAAAGATTTAAATTTAGAGTTTATTAAAAGAATTGAAAATGAAAAGTCTAAAACTGAAAAAATAGTTTCTGATTTAAAAGCTGAATTTTTATCTATTCTATCTGAACGAGAAGAACAACATAGAATAGAAGTTGAAGATTTAAAAACGCAAATAAGGAGCTTCGAATCTACTCTTAGAGAAGAGATGAAATCACCATTGAAAAAGTTTGTTGAAAAATATCAAAATAAACAGGTGAAATAACGTGGCTGAAATTTCTGTTATCATACCTGTTTATAATGTTGAAAATTATCTTGAACAGTGTCTTGATAGTGTTATTAATCAAACCTTTAAAGATATTGAGATTATATGTGTAAATGATGGTTCAACTGATAATTCCAGAAAAATATTAGAAGAATATAAAAATAAAGATTCAAGAATAATCATTGTAGATAAAGAAAATGGTGGATTATCTTCTGCACGTAATAGTGGTATGAATGTTGCAACTAGTAATTTTTTAAGCTTTATTGACTCCGATGATTGGGTAGAACTGACAATGTTAGAGAAGTTATATAAGAATATAACTTCATTAAATACAGATATTTCAATCTGTGCTGTTCATCAGTTTGATGAAACAACGCAAAAAATGGATGATTCTGTTCCATATTTTACTTTAGAACTTTTTAATAACTCTTTTGATAATAAAATTTTCTCTTATGAAGATACAAAGTCAATTTTAATGGATGTTCCAGTTATGGCTTGGAATAAACTTTATAGAAAAAGTTTTATCGATAAGTGTAATTCTAAATTTCCAGAAGGTTTAATATGGGAAGACGGGCCATTTTTCTTCTCTATCTACTTTAAAACAAAACGAGTATCAATAGTTCGTGATTTTTTGTATTACTACAGAATAAACAGAAAAGGTTCAATCATCCAAAAAGGTGGAAGACAATTTATTGATATTCTTGATGTTGTTGAATTAATGTACAATTCAATAAAAGATTTATCATGTTTTGATGAAATCAAATATGAATTTTATTATAGAAAAATAGACGATATTGTTTATAGATACGACCTTATAGATACTATTTATAAAGATGATTTTTCTAAAAAATTAAAAACTAAGAAGTTCTTATTTGATAAGAAAACTTTTGACCCAATAGTACTAGAGAATAATTTCCCTTTTGCATATAGAAGACTCTTAGATATTGCAGATAGATTTCATAAATTAAAGGCACATTTTAATAAGTATAAAGTTAAATGGATGTATAAAGTGATGCAAATTCTTTATACTGAAGAAAATATTTATTATTTAAAATATAAAAAACTTATTTTAAGATTGAAAAAACGTGCTAATTTATATGACATTTGGTATGAAAATGATAGGATTTTTGTTGTTTTGTTTATGAAAATAAAATTTAGTTTTAAGTTTGAATACTCTAAATTGGAGAAAAAGTAGAGTATGAAAAAACCAGTAATATCAGTAATTGTCCCAGTTTATAACGTAGAAGAATATTTACCCAAATGTTTGGATAGTATTCTTAATCAAACTTTTTCTAATATAGAAATTATCTGTGTAAATGACGGTTCTACAGACAGCTCTCGAAAAATATTAGAAGAGTATAAAAAAAGAGATTTTAGAATAAAAATAGTTGATAAAAAAAATGGTGGGTTATCATCTGCTCGTAATGCTGGTATGAAGGTTGCGACTGGGGAATTTTATAGTTTTATAGATTCAGATGATTGGATTGATAAAACAATGCTTGAAAAGTTGTATAAAAATATAACAACTTTAAATACAGATATTTCAATCTGTGCAGTTCATCAATTTGATGAAACAAATCAAAAAATAGATGATTCAAATCCATACTATACACTAGAATATTTCGATAAAACTTTTGATAATAAAGCTTTTTCTTATAAAGAAACAAAGCCATTTATAATGGATGTTTGCGTTATGGCTTGGAATAAATTATATCGTCGTAGTTTGGTAGATGAATGTAATGCAGAATTTCCAGATGGTTTAATTTTCGAGGATGGTCCATTCTTCTTTTCTATATTTTTTAAAACAGAACGTGTTTCAATAGTTCGTGATTTTCTTTATTACTATAGGATAAATCGTAAAAATTCTATTATCCAGAAGGCGGGCAAAAAATTTTTGAATGTTATCGATGTTGCGGAAATAATGTACTCCAAAGTAAAAGATTTACCAGATTTTGAAGATATAAAATATATTTTCTTTAGAAAAAAAGTTGAAGATTTTATTTATCGTTTTGAACATCTAAATTCAAAATACAAATCAGCATTTGCAAGAAAATTAAAAAATGAAAGTTCGCTAGTTAACAATGAACTTTTCCCTTCAACAATGGTTCGAGGTCGTTTTACTTATAATTATCTTTTATTTAAGAGCCTTGCAGAAGGTGGAGCATATAACTTTTGGCTACAAAAATTAAAAGTTACAGCAATGTATAAAGTTCTTGAAATATTGTACAAAGAACCTTCAGTATTCTATTTGAAATACAGAAAGCTAATTATAAAAATAAAAAAACGTCCTAGATTTTTGGATATTTATCTTGATAATGATAGAATTTATGTACGGATATTCACTAAAATAAGATTTGATTTTCCATTTAAAAATTCAGAATTAAGAAAGTTTGAAGAAGATGATTAAAGTATCTGTAATAGTACCTTTTCATAACGTAGAAAAGTATATTTCTAAATGTTTGACTTCTTTAATGTATCAAACATTAGAAAATATAGAAATTATTTGTATAAACGATGCTTCAACAGATAATTCAAAAGATATTGTTTTAGAATATGCTAAAAACGATAAAAGAATAAGAATTTTAAATGTTGATACAATGTCTGGTCAATCTTATGCAAGAAACTTAGGTTTAGAAGTTGCTTCTGGTGAATATGTTGGCTTCGTAGATTCTGATGATTGGGTTGAACTTGATATGTTTGAAAAAATGTATCATCAAGCAAAATTAGGTAATACAGATATCACAATGTGCCAAGCTCAGTTGTATGACGATAAAGAACAAAGATTTTATACAGATGACTATTATTCTCTAAAAAACCTTGAAAGAATGGGGAATAATGTTTTCTCTTTTGAAGAAACTAAAGATGATATTTTAAATATTAACGTTGTTCTTTGGAATAAAATTTATAAACGTGAGTTTTTAAATAATATTGGTGCAAAATTCGAAGAAGGCTATATTTATGAAGATATGCTTTTCTTCTTTGAAACATATTTAAAAGCAAATAGAATTAATATTTTATGGGAAGCACCATACTACTATAGACAAAATAGAAGTTTTTCTACCATGCAAAATTCTGATAAAAAAGTATATGACAGAATTCCAATGGTTGAAAAAACTTATCGTGTACTAGAAAAAGCACCATTTTTTAAAGAGAAAAAGGCAGAAATTGTTAGTTGGTTAATAGATGATATTTTCCATAGATATACGCTTCTAGAGGATAAATATTATGAAGATTATTATCCAAAGATGAAAGCTTTATTTCAAAGTATTGAGTTAACAGAAGAAGATAAAGCAGAACTTGCAAAAAGCTATTGTTATGATGAGTTTAACAATGTTTTAGAACGTTCATATTATGGTTTTTGGAATTTTCTTGTAGAAAAATATAAGACCTCAAATAAAAGAATTAAAGCTGCAGAACATAAGTGTAATTTAGATATTCTTGCAATTAAAGAATACTTGGAACAATATAAGTTAGAAGCAAAAGATGAACGAGATAAACTCCAAGCTTGGTGGGAAAATCATTGCAAAGAAACATTAGAAACTCTTACAAAAGAGCACGAAGACCTAAAAGAAGAGCACATTAAGCAAGAATATGCATTAAAAGCCTGGCAGGCAGAATCTGTAAGACAAGTTACTGAAAAATTAACTGCCGATTATGAATGGAAACTGGAAGCTCAAAAACAACATTATCAAGAAGCATTAAAACAGCAGAAAGATTATTATGAAAATAATTATTTCTTGGTTAAAATGGTTTTAAAGTTACACAAAAAATCAGAACAATTACAGAATAAAATAAAAAATATTTTAAAGAAAAATTAGGTTTAAAATGGATAATAACGAACAATTTATTAATCTTGAAAAGAAGTTTCAACAAGAATTAGAAGCACAAAAAAGATTTTATGAAAGTGAAAATGTAGTTCTAAAATCTAAGTTTGAGTTTGAAAAAGAAAAACTTAGAATTGATTATGAAAGCAAACTTCTTTCTTTACAAACAGAACTTAATACAAAACATTATAACGACATGGAAGCGTTGAAAAAATATTACCAATCAGAGCTTGAGTCTCAACGTAATTGGTATGAAGAAGAAATTATAAGACGCAAAAAAGAAACAGAAGACTGGCATGTTGCTAATTTGGAAAAACAAACTTCTGAACTTAAAAAAGGTTATGAAGAACTTTTAAAAGCACAAGAAGATAAATTTAGAGTTCAAGAAGAAGCACTTAGTATGTACATTGTTGAAAACAAAAAATACTACGAAGCACAATTAAAACCATATAAAAATATAATTAAATTACAAGAAAAAATACAAAAAAAATTAAAGATAAAACCTAAAAAGAAGATAGAAAAACTTGTAGAAGAAGTTGTTGAAGCTCAAGTGCAAACTTCTGGTATTCCAAAAGTATCCATTATTTTGCCAGTTTATAATGTTGGTAAATATTTAAGACAATCATTAGATAGCTTGATTAACCAAACATTAAAAGAAATTGAGATTATTTGTGTTAATGATGGTTCTGTTGACGATAGTTATGAGATTTTAGAAGAATACAAAGCTAAAGATAATCGCATAAAAGTTATACACAAAGAAAATAAAGGTACAGGCGCAGCTAGAAATGATGGTCTAAGACTTGCAACAGGTGAATGTATTGGTTTTGTTGATCCAGATGATTGGGTAAAACCAAACATGTTTGAACGTCTTTATAATTTGATTAAAGAAAAAGACCTTGATATTGCTATGTGTATGCCAGACGGCTATGATGAAAAAAATGCGGTTAGTGCTCCGTTCCCATATTTCGTTGATGCGAATTTTGAAAATATCATTGATGATAGAGTTTTCAATTGGAGGGATTTATCCCCGTTTAGTTATCCAATGTGCGTTTGGAATAAGCTTTATACAAAAGAATTATTTGATAAACATAATATTGAATTTGCTGAAGGTTTAGATTTTGAAGACCATAAGGTTATTTTTGGAACTTTATTGACGGCAGAAAAGATTTTCTTTATTAGGGAAAAATTATATGTTTATAGATTTAATCGTGAAGGCTCTGTTCTAACTGATAATAATAGACGTTTAATTGACCATATTGAAATCTTTGATATTGTTGAAAATCTGATGAAAGAAACAAATACTTTTAATCTTTTAAGAGAGGATTTTTTAACTTATAAAATCCATAATATTCTTTATTATTACAGCATGATAAAGGATGAATTTAAGTCTGAATATTATAGTAATATGGTTCAATCTATAAAGGATACAAATTTAACTCAAGATGAATACAATATGCTTTGTGCGAAGTATCCAGAATTAAAGAATGTTAGTTTAGTATAAAAAATTCATACATTTAAACGGTAACAAAATTTTCCTAAAAGTTATAATTATACTATGGGAAGATTGTAGCTATGGAAATTTCTAACGGATTTAATCAGCCAGTAAATTTTTATACAAGAAACACTGGTAATAACATAAAAATGGCAGTCGATAGCGAAAATCAACTGTTACAATCTAATATTTTTGCACCCGAATTTGGTGCAAGAGAGCCAGAAAAAAAGATAACTAATCCAATTAGAAGAAAAAGAAAAAGTAAACGTTTAAATACAATGGATACTGATTATTTACCAGATGAAGCTATGGATATTAAAAAGCCAGAGGCAAACCAAAACTTTTTTGTGGAGAAAGAACAAAATCCTTTGTTCGAAAACATAAAAAAAGGAGTTGAATTTTTTGTAACAACAACACCACTCGTTAATTATTTCTTTTTAAAAGGGAAGAAACAACGTATTCAAAAAACAGTAGAAAAATTAAATGATATAACTCAAAACGTTGATGAATTAATGAATACGACAGTTCCCTATGGTGAAGAAACAAATTTGTATCACGATATTGCACAAAATTTAACTAATGCTGCAAATATAATTGGCAAAGCAAATAAAGAAATGTAATTTTATAAACATATATTAATTTTTCATGCTTTTTTTCTTTACTATTCATGACATTTACAATAGTATATTAATAAGTTAACATACGATGAAACCCATGTAACCAGTGGAAAATCGGACAAGACGAAAAGTAATAGAATAAAAAGAGGGCGAATAAGTGGAAAATTTTGTTCCAGACATTTTTGGCAAGAAAGAATCTAATAATAACAATTTTAATACTCCATACGGTGAGTCACCTGCAGATATTAAAGTTATTGGTGTAGGCGGTGGCGGTGGAAACGCTGTTGATAGAATGATTAAAGCTGGTCTTGCTGGCGTTGAATTTTGGGCTATGAACACAGATGTTCAAGTTTTAGATAGATCATTAGCTGAAAATAAAATCAGAATTGGTAGCAAATTAACAAATGGCTTAGGTGCTGGCGGAAACCCTGAAAAAGGTGAAAAATCAGCTGAAGAAACAAGAGATGAAATTGTTAATGCTATCGGTAAAGCAGATATGGTGTTCGTTACAGCTGGTATGGGTGGCGGTACTGGTACTGGTGCAGCTCCTGTTGTTGCTAGAATTGCTAAAGAATTAGGTGCTTTAACAATCGGTGTTGTTACAAAACCATTTAGCTTTGAAGGTAAAAGAAGAATGAATCAAGCCCTTCAAGGTATTGAAAAATTAAAAGAAGCAGTTGATGCTTTAATCGTAATCCCTAACGACAAATTATTAGAAGTTGTTGACCGTAGAACAACTTTAAGAGAATCATTCAATGTAGTTGATGAAGTTCTTCTAAGAGGTGTTCAAGGTATTTCTGATATCATTACAGTTCCTGGTGAAATCAACGTTGACTTTGCAGACGTAAGAAGCGTAATGGAATCATCTGGTTCAGCATTAATGGGTATTGGTCGTGGTACTGGTGAAGGTAGAGCTTTAGAAGCTGCTAAAGCTGCTATTAATTCTCCATTACTTGAAACTTCAATTCACGGTGCTTCTGGTATCATTATGAACGTTACTGGTGGACCAGATATGACATTGTTCGAAGTTAATGATGCTGCTCAAGTTATTCACGAAGCTGTGTCTGAAGATGCAATTGTTCACTTCGGTTCTGTTATCAACGAAAAAATTCAAGGCGAAATTCAAATTACAATCATTGCAACTGGTTTTGAATTAAAGAAAAATCAAGTAGATAATTATAATGTTGCAAAAGAAGCTGAACCACAAAGAACAATAAACGTTGAAGACTTCTTTGGTGGTAATGGTGCTTCTGTAAAAGTAACTCCAAAACCAACAAATGATTTTGCAAGTAACATCCTTGATATTCCAGATTTCTTAAAGAAATAGGAGAAACAAAATAAATAAAAAACTACCGGTTTTCGCTGGTAGTTTTTTATTTATATGAATAGTAAAACTTATTTTCCCTCCAGAATAACATATATTTACTTCAATATCTCAAAATGGTTCTTATGAAAACGCAAAATGCCTTCATCACGCATTTTGCATAGTTCACGCGACATAGCACTCCTATCTACATGCAAAAATTTTGCCATTTCTTCTCTTGAATATGGTATAGAAAATACTTTTTCGCCATTTCTATGCGTTTCCAACAATGCTAAAATCTTATCACGAGTTGTCTTTTGACCAATAATATCTATTTTATCATTTAATAATGAATTCCTTTTAGAAATCATTTTCATAACATTTTTGATTAATTGCAAATGATATGGGCATAATTTTTCACAAGGTGTAACAACCTTTTCAAAAGGTAAAAATAATACTTCACATTCCCTATTAGCAATAATATCAACCGGACTTTTATCTAAACCACAACAAACAATATTATGACCAAAAATATCATTCATCTTTAGTTCTTCAACTATTGTTTTATTACCCATTGAATCTGTCTTACTAATAGTTGCATTACCAGATAAAATAACACCTAAAAAATCTATTTTGCCTGCTTGTCTTACAATAATTGCATCTGTTTTGAAAACCTTTGTTTTAATTCCAATACATTTCAAAAGCTCTAAAACTTCATTATTTCTAACATTTTCAAACAAATCAATTCCAAGCATAGTAAATTACATTACTTTCTTTCTTTTTTTGCGTTTTTTTTGTAAATCTGTAATTTTTAAATCTTTTATTGCATTATCAACAGAAATTTTTGCTAAAGGTTTATTTGTTCTTCTATCATAGAAAACAAGCCAATGTTGTCTATTTGGGCTATCTACAGAAAAAGAAAGCGTTCCAGAGACATTATCCCCACTCTTAATAGTTTTCATTGCTAGAGAATTAGCATAGTCTGAAAATATTGATGGTGAATAGCTTTTATGTAAATCACTTTGTAATTTAATATCAAATGTAGAAAAATCTTTTTTAGAACCATTTTTTATAATCACATCTAAAGTAATTGTATTTAAATTATCAAATGGGTCTTTTTCTAGTAAGACGTCAGTAATACTAACTTCTAGCCCCTCATATTTAAGTTCATCTTGCCTAACAGCTTCATGAGTCATAATTTGAATTGGTGTTGCACTAGAGATTTTAACTTTAATTTCATCCCCTGGTGCGATTAGAACATCATCACCTTTTCTAAAAAGACTCATTCCAAGAGCAATAACTCCACCTAGAGCCGCACCGCCAATAACAGTATAGCCTTGACTTGCAATAGCACCTGGCAAACCAGCGACTTCCATTGCTGCCATTGCCCCAGTAACACCACCGATAGCTGTATATGTAAGATTCTCTCCAGCAACTTTAGCAACAGATTTAGCAGGATTTAATCTTGATGTCATATCTCCTTCTATTGGAATTTCTCTACCGTCTGGTGTCATCAAATAATCAAAAGAAAGTTCGATATAACCATCACGCCCAAAACGTTTTGGGTCTACAATATTTTTTATAGAACCGTGAGCAACAGTTCCTTTTGGAAGAAGTACCCCACTACCAGCTAAAACATCTTCTGATACTTCAGCAAAAAATTCATCACCTTCAACAGAAGTTGTACCAGCCAATACTTGTGAAACAGTTAACTCTATAACTTTATTTCCCTCAAGCTTTTCTTGTTCTTTAGTAAAAAGCTTTTCTCCAGCTTCTTTCGGATTAATGTTTGTTTCCTCAATATGTCCTTGGAATGGTGTATTTGCATATGCAAGTAATGAAGAATCAGAAACTCCAAACCCTAATAATATTAATAAAACAATTATTTTTTTCTTCATCACATCCACCAATCTAATAATATTTTACTACATTCTAGATATATTTCAAAATAGTGAAGGATATTATTTTAGTCTTTACATAAATAATGATATATATATATTCCTATCAGATACACAAGTGTTTGTGTAGTAAACAAATGAAAGGAGTATATCTATGGCTGATGGTGTAACTTTTGCTGATGTAAAAGCATCTGTATTGAATACCTTTGAAAAGGTTTTTGAATTAATTGGTTGTATCGTATCACTTATTAAGATGTTTAAGTAGGTGAATATGTTTAATGTTCCAAAAGGTAAAGATGAGCATTATATTTGTTCTGTCTATTCTTATGATGTTGGTGATTACCCTTACAGCCCATTTACTGCTAAAACTGTTAATAATGCTATTTGCCGTTATCTTGTTATGGCTGTAAATGAAGGTTCTAAATTTGCACCTAATCCCGAATTACATATTATTGGCACTTGTATTCTAAAAAAAGGTCATATTTTAGAAGTCCGTCCAAGCAAATATGTATACAGAATTGATACAGAAAATTTTAATGCAAGACGATTGTATTATACAGTACAACTTCAAAGAAAAGTATCTCACTTATTAGATAGGTTTAGAACTTATATTTATTCATTTAATGAGTTATTTAAAAAGAATTTAAAAGAAGAAATTATAGTAGAAAGGTAAATTATGTCTAAATTTAATAATGTTTATATTCAATGTCTTGAGTCTTCACGTGATGCTTTAATGTTAAATATTGGACTTGTATGTCAAAACTTAGATGCAGCACTTCCATTTACTATTGATAAAGCTGAATTATGTAAGATGTATTTGTCTTTAGATGAACATTTAAAAGATATTAATAAAAAAATTGATGAAACTCTTTGTGATGAAGATGATATTGAGGAGTCAACTAATGCCTAATAAAACCGTTAGTGAATTAGATGAGACATTAAATAATGATGTTATAGTTGATAATGATTTGCTCTCTAATGAGCAAACGGAACTTGCTCCCGCCCAATTATATATCAAGCATAATGTTTTTAAATCTCGTAAAACTCAAGTAACTATTAATAAAGGCGAAAGTATGTTATTTGAAAACCCTTATGAGGCTAAGAGTCCGCAAGAAATTATGGAATTATACGGAATGAGAAGAAGAGATGATAGTATGTTTCCTAATAATCCTGCTATTCCTCAATATGGTGATTTTAGTCAATTTAAAGACTTTGGCGAAAGAGTTAATCTATATCTTCAATGTAAGGCTCAATTTGATGCTCTTCCATCAGAAATTAGACGTAAATTTGATGATAATTTAGAAACTTTTAGTAAATATGTTAATAGTTCAGATTTCGACCCAGTCAATTTAATGACTGATGATTATAAAAAGAATTATTATGAGCCGCAGCAACGTAAAATTGCACGTGATAAAGCATATAAAGAGTTTATTGAAAAGCAACAAAACGAGCAAATGAATTACACATCATAACCCGATAGGGTCACCTAGCTTTTTATCCTTGTTACTCTATTGCTAGGTGACACCTACGTTATTTTGTAGGTGTTATAAGTAAAACTGATATTAATTATTAAATAGAAAGGTATAAAATAAAATTATGAATGGACTAGGTCAAAGTTCAGTTAGTTCAAAATCTCAATCACATTTATTCTCTCGTGTATCTACTTCCAATGCTGTTGAGTATTCAACATTTGATACTCCCGTCGGTTGGCACGGAACTATAGACAGTGGTTATTTAATCCCAATTTGTTGTATTGAAACAGTTCCAGGAGATATTTTAAAATTAAAAAGTTCTCACTTAATTAGACCCGCATCTGCTTTGCAAGTTCCTATTATGCAAAATATGTACGTTTGCTACGAGTTCTATTATGTAAAATATAGATATATTTGGGATAACTGGAAGAAGTTAATGGGTGAACAAAGAAATCCTAATGACTCTACAGATTATTTAGTCCCAACATTAAATACTGGCTCTTCTGGTGTAGAACGTCGTTCAATCTTTGATTGTTTCGGTATCCGTGCTAATGGCAAAAATTATGAGTTCAATACATTAGGTTTAAGAGCCTATAATTTAATTTATAACTATTGGTATCGTGACCAAAATCTGCAAACTTGGAAAAATATCGGTGGAACTGGTACAACTGATAGCCCAGTTGATGAATTTGGTGACAGTGACCAATTAAGTAATTATCAATTACTTAAGAGAAATAAATCTCATGATTATTTTACCTCTATGTTACCGTGGCAGCAAAAGGGCGACCCAGTTATTATGAATTTATCTACTGGTACTGTACCAGTTTTCGGCAATGGTATGACATTAGGCTTGATGTCAGGTTCAAATAGTACAGGTTCAGACGTGAAAGCAGGTTTAGGATACTCGTCAGAAGATAATTTAAGATTATATCCAAATGTATATGGTTTAGAAACAGGTAATTCAAGTATTGGAACAGGTGCAAGCCTTTCAACACGTTCTGTAGGTGTAACGAATGAACCAGAATATTCTGGTTTAATTGCTGATTTGTCTAATGTTAATGGTATTTCTATTTCTGATTTCAGAACAGCTATTCAAGTTCAAGCTATTAAAGAATTAGAGGCTAGAACTGGTACACGCTACCAAGAGAAGATTGAAGGTGGTTTTAAAGTTAAAATTGCTGACGCTGAATTAGGTGTTCCAGAAATTTTGGCTTCATATAAACAAGCATTCTATACTACTCCTATTGCTCAAACATCTGCTACTACTGAAACAATTAATGAAACTCCTCAAGGTAATTTAGCCGCTGTTTCTCACGCATTTCTTGACCGTGGTTATGACTTTGTTAAAGCCTTTGATGATTTTGGTGTTGTTATTGGTATATTATCAATTACTACTGATAACTATTATCAACAAGGCCTTCATAGAAAATGGTCTAGAAAAACAAAGTATGACTTTTATCATCCATTATTGCAACATATATCTGAACAACCAGTTAAAAGAAAAGAATTAATTATTTTAAATGATGATGATGTTGATGAAAATGGTAATAGTATTAATGAGTCTACTCTTGGCTATCAAGAAGCTTGGGCTGAGTATAAATATGGTGAAAATATTATTACTGGTGATTTTGTTTCAAACCCTGATGACCCTTCTATTTCATTAGACCGCTATCATTTAGCTGAGTATTTTGACCCAGATACTACTAAATTAAATGGTGAATTTATTGAGTATAATATTCCACTTGATAGAGTCTTAGCTATTACTGGTACAGAAGAAAATCCGCAACCGCAATTTCTAGTAGATAGTTCAATGGATTGTAAATTTACTCGTCCAATGGCTCGTTATAGTGTTCCTTGGAGTTTTGGAGGTAGGTTCTAATGGCTGGTGCTGCTGGTATTGCTGCTGCAGCATCTATAATTGGTAATATGATTGCTGGTTCTCAGAATTATTATTATGATAGAAAGATGCAACAGCGTGCTTTTAAATGGCAAGAAAAAATGTCTAACACAGCTCATCAGAGAGAGGTCGAGGACTTACGTAAAGCCGGTATTAATCCACTTTATACTGCCACTGGTGGAAGTGGAGCGTCTACCGGTTCCGTTGGCGGTTCAAGTAATGGCGTTCCTAGTTCCGATTTAGGAAATATCTTCTTGTCTGGATTAAGTACAATGTCTAATATTAAAAATCAAACTAATTCTACCAATGCTGATGTTGAGCTTAAGCGTATTCAAGGCGAGGACTTAATTTCTAATATGCAGGAAAGAGTTGTACGTATGGCTGAGATGCGTTCTAAGATGAAACTTAACGATAAACAAGGTCATTTAATTGATAATCAGATTAAGCAAGGATTAGCTAATATTCGTCAAATGGAGTCAATGACTACGTTTAATTATTCAAATGCTAAATATACTGATGATAAAAATATTCGCGAACGTAACTTAACTGCTGGTGCACAGGCATCAAGTCTTAACCGTTATGAACAAATTAAAGCTCATCCTACTCTATCATATATGCTTGATTATTTAAGGGGATATAATTCCCAACTCAAATAATATTATATATCTCATCATTTATTGGTGTATTTCCTATTATTAATAAGCTGATGATTATTGTTATTATTATTAATCCTAAAAAAATTAATATCCACTTAATTATTTTATCCATAAATATACAATACCACATAAGAAAAGAAAGGAAAGGTTAAAATGAAAAGATTTTACAACAGACCGTCAAATGCACAAGGTAAATTCAATTATTTTGCGAACAGAATTAATAAAAGAAACCTAAGAGACTCTGTTTACTTTATGTATCGCGGTGGAAGAAGATTATAGTCAAAACATATCCTAAGTATACGAGGGACTATGTCCCTCTTTTTTTAGGATATATTAGAGGAGATTTGTTGATGTGTATTGACTTAAAAGAGATGTATCTTTGTAAAAACCCTATATCTATGTATGGTGATTTCCAAATTACAACTCGTCAATATAATGAAATAGTTGATAAAGAAAAAGAATATGCTTTTTTTGGCAATTCAAAATATATTTCAAAATTTAATGATATTCAAAGAATTTATGTTCCTTGTGGAAAATGTTTTACTTGTTTAAGTAAAAGAGGTAAGAGCTGGACTCTACGTTTAACAACTGAATATCTAAAATGGAATAATAATTGTGTATTAACACTAACTTATGATGACGCTCACTTACCAGAAAACGGATTATTAAATTATCGTGATGTTCAATTATTCTTAAAAAGACTAAGAAAAAGATTAGGCAGCAATCACAAGATTCGTTTTGCTTGCGTTTGTGAATATGGTCAAGGTGAAAAGTCTACTATTCGTCCCCATTATCACATTATCATTTTCAATTGGCTTCCTCCTGATATTAATATTTTAAAACCTTATAAAATTACTCAAAAAAAATCTAAATTATATAAAAGTAAAATATGTGATGAATTATGGTCTAATGGTTTTGTCGATGTCGGATTAGTCGACCATAAAACTAGTCGCTATGTGTGTCAATATTGTGTTAAAAAAGCAAAAGAGTCTAAAAATATAAGATATTTAGAAAAAATTAAACAAAAACGTGAAAAATTAGTTACAAGCGTTGGAACTGGTTTAGAATATTTTATGCAAAATATGAAATCAATATTCGACCAAAAGTATTGTGTACTTGGAAATTATAAGTATCCTATTCCTAAATATTTTAAAAATAAATTAAAACAATTATTTCCCGAACTTTTTGAAAAATATAAAGAAGAATGTAAACAATTGTTAATTAATTTTGAACTTACTCCAGAAGTCCAAAAACGTTTTGAGGCTATTGAGGAAGCTTATAAGAGGAAATACTTAAAATATCATACTTGAAGTATTTTAAAAATAATTCTTGACTTTACATAAATAATGTTATGAGTATGTCTTTGCGAGCGTAAGCGTGGCAAACCAGAGTATTAAAATAATAAAAAACAAAATAAGTGTGATTTGAATGACTTGAAATAATAATTTAATTTTCTTTAGTGAAGTAAACATCACGGCAAT
Organism: Candidatus Gastranaerophilales bacterium; assembly: GCA_017467305.1. Taxonomy (GTDB): domain Bacteria; phylum Cyanobacteriota; class Vampirovibrionia; order Gastranaerophilales; family Gastranaerophilaceae; genus Avigastranaerophilus. Next base: position 34 of record JAFTSM010000040.1, on the reverse strand, counting down.
TCACTGTTTGAGCGTGAGCGAGTTTGAATTGCTT
>JAFTSM010000039.1 GCA_017467305.1 Candidatus Gastranaerophilales bacterium | reverse complement strand
TAAAATAAATGCAATTTTCAATCCGTTCAATAATAATTATTTTCTTAAGTTCAGCATAAAAGCAATTCAAACTCGCTTACGCTCAAACAGTGAATTGCCGTGATGTTTACTTCACCAAAGAAAATTAAATTATTATTTCACCTACATTTCATTTCGGATACAGGCTCATTTCTGCTCACTACGTTGTGCGAATTCGCTTTGTAAAGTCATTCAAATCACACTTATTTTGTTTTTTATTATTTATTAATACTCTGGTTTGCCACGCTTACGCTCGCAAAGACAGACTCATAACATTATTTATGTAATTTAAACATTAATAGAATTTAACTGACAGAATGTTTTAAACTCAGATTTTTCTCTAGTTACAAGTTCTATCATATTATTTAAACGCAATTCTTTTGCTAGTAATAATGCTTTATTATACATTTCAGATGTTGTTTTTACGTTATCTGCAGAATAAATATGTTTTGCTTTCATCAATTCTTCTACGTATTTAGCATAAACTAAATATAATTCTATTTGTTGATATTTCAATTCATGTTGTTTTGCAAGACCAATCGCTTGTTCTAAATACATTTTTGTTGCAACAAAATCGCCACGTCTTAAATAAATCTCTGCAAGATATTTTTGGAAGTATATTATAAAGAAGTAGTTATTAATTTTAGGACTTTGAGCAATTTCTAGTGACTTTATAGCCGTATTCATTGCTTTTTCATCATCACCCATTTGCATTGTTATTTGGACTATCATAGCCCAAGATAATAGAGCCCCAATAGCAACTTTTTCCTTTGCAAAATATGTTATTTGTTCATTATATATTTCAAGTGCTTTTACTGTATTACCTTCATCTTGAATAACATAGCCTAAAATCAATTTAATAATGTTTTTAATAAAGTGTTCATTTATATTATTTGTATATGCTGCTAATTCGAACAAATCTACTTTTAAATCTAATCTTTGACCAGACATTACTCTATTAATAATACTAATCAAATTCCACTCTGCAAGTAAATTTGTTTCCATTGATTTATTTGCATAAATTTCTGAAATCTTTGCCAAAATCTCATTAGACTTATTTATCTCACCAGTAACTGTTTTTGAAAAAGCCTCAACAATATCTGCTTGAACATTATAATACTCTGGTTTATAGTTATATTTTTCTATAAATTGTCTAATATCATTGATTACTTTATTTACTTCACTATTACCTTGAAGCGCATATGCTTTAGCTAAAGCTATTTTTGCCAATAACCAAGCATTTAGTATTAAATTTTTTTGTTGAGCATCAGTTTGCTTTGAAGATAGACCTCTATCTAACTCAGAAATAATATCTTCATTAACAATATTTATAATTTGTTCGCTATTGCCAATATTTAATAGTGCTTTTAATCTTCTCGTATTTATTAATGCGATATCTAATTCTGTAATATTTAATCCAGATTTATCTATACCGTCAATTACAGCATCTACAGCCTCATTTGCACCAAAATAGTTACCAGTCAAATAACAACTTTTTATAAAATATCCAGATAAATCAATTACTTTTCTTAAATTAGAATCTTTTATCTCTGCATCCAATACATTTGAAAGATACGTTACAGCTTCAACTGGAGATTTTTCACAAAGTAACTTACCTATTTCTTCATATATTTGTGATTTTACCTCTTCAGAATCACTAAATTCTTGTTCTTCAAGCAATTTTAAACATTGTTTTTGTGCAATTACATACAAATTTGTATCGCCAAGTTTTGCCGTAATTTTAGCGGTATTTTGCCAAATCAAAAATGCTTCACTTTTAGATAACGCTTCCGTACAAGATATTAATTTTTGCAAGTTACTTGAAAGTATTAACGGCTTTAAAGATAAATATAATCTTTGAGAATTTTCTTTATATAGTAAATCAGACTTTGCTTCTTGATATATTAATTTCCAAAGTGTTAAACTTTTAAATTCACAAGTATAATTATCAACTCTTTTTATAAACATTTCACTCATTAAATAATCAAGAGTTTTTTCAGCCTTATCTACAGGCATTGCTACAGAAAGACATAATATACTTGTCGCAAATCTATAGCCCATAATTGCTGCCATATACAATACATTTCTTGCTAATGGAGTCAAAAAATTCAATCGTAATTTTATAAGTTCCTCAAAAGAAGCTGGGTCAATTTCTGGTTTATTTGCTTCTATTATTTTAATATCATTACCTTTTAATGAAATATAACCAGTATCAAATAAAAGTGCAACTTCTTGTTCTAATCTAATTGCATTGCCGTCTGATTTTTGAACCAAAGCATTTAAATAATCCGGCGCTAAAATGTCTTGTATTTCTACATAAGTACTACTATTTACAGCTTTTACTATTTCTTCTTTTGAAAATTTCTTTAAGACAATAGTTTCAAATCCATTTTCATCAAAATCTACAACATCAAAATAACTTTGGATAGATTTATTTTCTTGATAAGCAACAATCATTTTTAGACGATTATTAAAGAAGCCATTTTTCATTAAATGGATTATAAAATCGTACGAAGCACCATCTAATAATTCAAAATTATCTATTGAAATTATTAAATCATGATCTACTAAAAAAGATTTTAAAACTTTTTCTAAAATAGAAAACATTATTTTTTTATTTTCTAAAATAGATTCAAAATTATCCTTTTGTGAAGGATAAAAAATATTTAAGAAAAGAGTTAACTCAGTGCCGTCAAGAAAACTAAATACTTTTGCAAAATCACTCTTTTTAAAATCTTTTATAAAAGATTCTGTACTATTCGCATATGGTGGAAAGCCCATCATTCGTAAAAAAGCATCTTGAAAAAATCCAAAACTTGTAATTTGAACTAATGGGGTACAACTACCATACAAAGATAAAAAGCCTTTGCGGACAAGATAATCATTAACTTGCTTTAGAACCGCAGATTTACCAGTACCTTCTTCACCATTTATTGCAACAATTTGTTTTGTCAAAGAATTTTTAATCAAATAAATCGCTTTATTAACAGCATCTGGTTGAATTTCAGCAACAAATTCTTCATCATCATCTGTTTCATAAGGTTGTTCTTGCTCTTCCTCTTCTTGAAAAGGAGCAACTTCCTCATCTTCTTTTAGTTCTTCAACTTCGATATCTTCAGTAAGCAATTCTGTTGGTTCTATGAGTGGTTCTTCTTTGCTACTTTCTACAACTTCCTCTTCGACCACTGGTTCTTTATTTTTTTCTTCTTGAATTATTTCATCAGATTTTTCAAGAATAAAAACCTTATTTTCTTCTTTTTCTTCGTATACTGGAATACCAGTTTCTTCCTCAATAGTTTCTTTTTGTAAATATGATTCATCAATACCAAAATCAGTTCTACCTACATAAGATGTAGTCTGACTACTAAACGAACCAACTATTTCTATATATGGAGATTCTTTTTCTTTTATTTCTGTTACTTCTTTTGTAGTTGTCTCAAATTTGGAACCACATTTTCTACAATTAATAGCAGAAAACACGTTAGTCCCACCACAAGTTGGGCATATTTTTAAAAGCTCAAACCCACAATTATTACAAAGTTTATCTCCAAATGGAGTTAGCGACTTACACTTTGGACAAAGCATATTAACTTTTAGTCCACAAGTGCTACATCTAATGGCATTGTCTGGTAATTCAGCACCACATCTACGACAAATCATAACAATACCTAACTTTTGCTGTCATCCAAAAAATTAATTATCAACTTAGAAAGTTGCATCAATCTTTTGCTTACTTCAGATTGAGAAAGATTTAAAGAGTCTGCGATTTCAGATTGTTTAGAACCTTGAACATATCTCAAATAAAAAATATCCAAGAAAAGTTGTGAGGGTACTTCTTTATGAATTACACAAACTGCATCTGCTATTCTTTGTAAACAATCCTTTGTTATAAGAACTTCTTCAGCAGTTTCTTTTGGGTCTGGAAAATCAAGAATAAAATCGGGACCTAAAGGTTGAGGTTTCACAACAGCTTCTGATGTAAATTCTGGAACAACAATTTCCTTTGTTGGAACATATCCAGAACTTTCTCTTCTTATTCGACCTGAATTTTTGAGAACAGTTAATATAGAAGTATGCACAACTTTAGAAACATATGCTTCTATTTTTTGAACATTAGAACTGGAGTTAAACATCATATAAGATTTTTGAAAAGCTTCACTACAAAAATCCTCAAACAAATCTTCATTGCCAGAGTAATTTTTGTTCAGCTTTACAATTTTTTCTATTAAGGTTCTTTGTTCTTCTACTAAAAGCACAAGTTATTTTTTTCTCTAATCTCGCATACCCATTATATAATAACATACTTTACAATTTTATAGCTACTTTTAGATAGTACATATCTTGTTTTAGTTCATTATCATTGAGTATTTGGCTTTTTTCTGTTTCAAAAGTTTCTTTAATACTTTGTAACACTACGTTATCAACATCTGTAGAGCCACTTGTTTCAGAAATAATAACTTTTTTCAAATTCCCTCTTTTATCTACAGCAAATTTTGCAATAACTGTATCTTTAGGCGAACTTTCAACTAAGTTCATAAAATTACTTTTAAGATTTTGTTTTAATGTATTGTCAACATTCTGCAAATAATTTTTAAAGTTCTTATCTGTAAATAACTCAGAAGCACAGAACCAATTTAATTCTCGTAAAGAAACTGGTGAAGTATTTGTAGCAAAAGCGTTTACAATAGTTTTATTAACATCGCCATTACTGTTTCTTTGGATTGGTTTTATTAAATCACCTTCTGTTAATTCTGGCATTGCTACTTTATTAGCTCCTTCTGGTAAAGAAGGTAATGCTTGTTGTTCTGGAGTGTTGTTTGCTGGTACTTCCGCCTTTACCTCTGGTTGATTTTGTGTTTGTTCTTGATTCTCAACAGTAGTTTGAACAACTTCATTTTCAACCGGTTGTTCAAACATATCTGTTACAGCAGCATTTTCTGACACTCCCATTGTGCTTTCGTTGTTATTTTCAATAACTGGTTGTTCTTCCACTACTTTGCTCTTATTTAAAAAGAAAAATGCACCCGCACCAGCTAGACCTAAAAATACCAATAGAGAAATTATTAACACTAAAGGATTTGATGATTTTTTTACGTTCTCTTCTGGAATAAATTCTTCATCATATTCGTCATCATCGTATTCATATTCATCGTTTTCATCGTACGAATTCACGTCTTCTTCATCCTCCATTTGTTCATCTTCAGATTCTTCTGTTGCTGTATTTTTATATATAATATCGTCAATTATTGAAGGTTGGTCTTCATCCTCTAGAACTTCTTCTTCTAATACTTCTGATGGTTCTTCATCTTGTGTTTCATAAGCTTCATCATTAACTGAGTCTTTGTTGTTTACTTCATCGTACTCTACTTCTTCTTCATAATTATCTTCAATATTAGTTTCTTCTACATTTTCATATGTTTCTTCTTCATCTGTAGTATTATCTTCTTCATAAACAGATTTATATTCTTCTTCGTCATCTATATTTGATATATCTTCAATCTCAGATGTTCCTTCATCCTCATCTTTATATTCTTCAAAGGTTTCTTCTTCAATTAAAGAATCTTCTTCGTTTGTTTCTTCTTGTTCAACACCAGTAATATATGAGTATATTGGCTCACCATGTTCATCATAATCTACTATAACTTTTTGGACTGGCTCTTCTTGAGATAACATTGTTGCTTCATCTATAATTTCATCTTCAATATTTTCTATTTCTGATTCATCATCATTGATAATAAATTCTTCATCAGAAGGGTAAACCTCTTCTAATTTATCTTCAATAGGCTCTATTTCTGATTTTTGTTCTTGATTTGTATCCATATCCATTTCTATATCAACAATTTCATCATCATCTTCAGAGTTTAAAGCCAATAAATCATCATCATTATTATTACCATCGTGAACTAATTCGATATCTTGGTCACCATATATTTTTTCATCCTCATTAGGTATTATATGAATTTCGCCATTGTCTTCTACTAAGTCTGGATATGTTCTAGGAACATCAATAAATACATCATCTTCTATTTGTTGTAAATCCGTGTCACCTTCGTATGATAAATCTTTTTCTTCAGTCTGAAGCGGAATTATTTCTGTATTGTTACAAACTTCATCTATAATATCTTCAATAGAAGCTACTTCAGCAGTTGTATTTTCCGTTTGATTGGAAGTTTCTTGAATTGAATTTTCTTCAACAATTTGTTCATCTTCTTGTTGTTTTACATCTATTTCAATTGGTTTTTCTTCTGCAACATTCTCTTCAACAGCAACTTCATCAACCGCAAATAAACCGTCTAATATATCAGATACAGTTTCTCCAACCGTTTCTGTTTTGGTTTGAGGAGCTACTTCTTCAATAAGAGTTTGTTCGTCTGTACCAATGTATACAGTCTCTTCTTTTCCTTCATATTTTTTATCTTCAACATTTTGCGCTCCAATATAGCCTAATGTATGGTCTTCTAAAATTTCTGGATAAGATGAAGCGTGGCAACAAACCATTTCAAAACCAGTAAAGCAACAAAATTCTCTTCTACATAAACTACATTCAAAAATATGTTTTAAAACTTTATTCTTTGTTTGTATGTCTATATTGTTATCTAATAAAGATAAATATGATTTTTTAAATAATTCATGAGCCTCTTCTGAATGAGCAACTTGCTTTTCTGTAGCAACTTTAGAAAGAAAAGAGTTATAGTCAATAAATGAAGAAAAAGGCACACTATAATAGTGATAATCATAAGATTCTTTTTCTACATTTTTAGCATCAACAGCACCTAATATTTCAGCACTTTGAAGAGAGGTATCTAACTTAATAACAACATAAAAATCTGGAACAATATCGCTATCATAATGAATTTTAGGTAATAGAACAGCATCACCACCAGTTACTACACGAACATCAATATGCCAATCATTTACATATAAATCAGAAATTTCGTACTGCTCATTTAATTGTGGATTTCTAAACAATGTCATAGACTTTTGAATAGAATATGGTGTTTGTTCCAAAACATCAATTAAAGCATATAAAGCCACTAAGGAAGCATAGGCTCTTTTTCTGTGAAATTCTTCAGATAATAAAGAAGCGTATATTTTCGCATAACCGTGTGCTTTTTCGTTCAAATTTAACTTAATATTTTCAGCTGTTGTCATATGTTTTCTCTCTTCCCCAAAACTCTCTATTTTTATAGATGACAAAGATGAAAAAAATATTCCAAAGTTTTAGTTATTTTTATTTTTAAAATTGTAAATTTTTGTTAAGAGGAAGGTATTATAAAATCAATTTTCCTGTTTGATATGTTTTAAGTGATTACTAAGTGTTTATTTAAGGAGGTAATTATGAATATTAGCCCAGTAAGTTTTAGAAGTACAACAACTACAGCAAAAGTAGATATCAATACATTAGTAAGTAAACCACAAGCTTATCAAAAGAAGGAAGAACCTCAAGCAGCTGGACCAATCAATGGTACAGAAAAGAAAAAATCTCCAGTTAAAACTGTTTTAGGTTTAGCTGTAGCAGCTGGTGCTGTAATGGCTGGCTTAGCACTTGGTGCAAAACACGGTGTATTTAACGTAAAAGAAGGTGGAAACCAAATTTTAGAAACAATTAAAAAAGGTGCGAAGGTAGCAGGCGACAAGATTTTGGGTTGGGGAAATTCTGCAATTAATTTTGTTCAAACAAAATGGGGTGAAATTAAAAATCATTTACCAAAAGGTGAAGAAGTTGTAGACGTAGCTGAAGACATTGTAGAAGAAGTTATTGAGGAAGCTCCTGAGTTTGTAAGTTAATCTCAATAAAGAATAGATAAAAAGAGAACTTAATCAAGTTCTCTTTTTTGTTGTAATGAAATGAAAATAAACAACCTGCAATGCTTGTGAGTTCCAAGAAGCTAGTAGAGTATAATATAAAATGTCATTCTGAGGAGCAAAGCGAGCTCAGTATCTAACAAACTTTAAGATTAAATATAATATTGGTAAGATCTTGAACAGATTGAAAAACTATGATTTATATCTCGTTTTCTAATCTTTCAAGATGAAAGATGAAGGTTGTTCTTTAGAAATTGTGATAGCATATAGTGCAATAGCCAGCCTTTCTAACTCTTTAGAGTAAAGCAGATAACAGTGACTTATAATCATAGAAAAAACTACCGGTTAAACCGGTAGTTTTTATTTGTAACAATCTCGCCTTATAAATTGCTCATGCACAAATTTTAATATAAAATTATAGTGTAACAGTTTTTTTACATTTTTTATAAGTATAGCAAATTATCTTGTTTAGAGTTGTTATATGAGCAGAAAAGGTAAAGTTTAGGAGTATAAAAATGGCAATTAACGGCGTAGATAACACACAAGCATATAAGCCACAAAAGAAAGTTGCAAAAGCAATTGCAGGTACTGTTGCTACAGCAGCTGTAGTTACAGCAGGTTTAGCATTAGGTGCAAAAAACGGCAAGTTCGCAGTAACTGAAGAATCAAGCGCACTAGCAAAAAGAGTTCTTCCTCATTTAGATAATATTGGTAAAAATATCAACAAATTTGTTGGTGAAACAGCTAAGAAAATCGCAGATTCAAAACTATATCAAACTATATCTACTAAAATGAAAGAGTCTGGCATCACAGACGCTATAAAAGAAGGCTTTAAAAACGGTCAAAAAATGGCTGATGACGTAGCTGATGGAATTAAAACAGCTGATATTAAAGCTAAAGCTCACTCTGCAAAAGAAACAGTTAAAAACTTCTTTGGAGATTTAATCGAAAGATTTACAAATCCAGCAAAATTTGATGCAACAAAAGCAGCTGCAGCAGATTTGGCAGAAGAAACTTTCAACGGTTTTGTAAAATAACAAACAATAAAAATTAAAAAAGGAACTCTTTAAGAGTTCCTTTTTTTAATTGCAAATTTTAAATGAACCTAATATTTTTATAAAATCAACATATTCCATTAGTTCATCAATTGCTGTTTTTATTCTTTCATCTTCTTTTAACCCATCTAATTCCATAAAGAATACATATTCTCCCATTTTTTTCTTAGAAGGCCTTGAATCAATATAAGTTAAATTTATACTATGTTTTGAATATATCTTTAGAACCTCACACAAAGCGCCAGGTTGATTTTTTGTAGAAAGAACAACTGCAGTTTTACCAGTTTCTTGTTTAGGTAACTTTTCACGTCCAAACAAATAAAATCTTGTTTTATTTCCCTTTTCATCATTCATATCTTTTTCAAGAATATTAAGTCCAAATAATTCAGCACAAGTTTCATTTGCCAAAGCAGCAAGCGTTTCATCATTTTCACTAGCAACTTTTTGTGCCGCATAACTCGTTGAAGATACTTCTTTTAATTCAACATCTGGGAAATTTTTAAACAAATGATTTCCACATTGAGCCAAAGCTTGAGGATGAGAAATAACCTTTTTAATTTTTGTTTTATCTGTTGCTTTAGACAACATCATATGATGAATTGGAAGAGTATATTCTGCTTGTATTTGAATTGCACTATCAGATACCTTTAAAAAATTATCTATAGTTTCACGAACAATCCCCTCTATAGAATTTTCAATGGGTAAAACACAAAGAGAATTTTTATCTTTTTTAAAAGCTTCTAACACTGATTTAATACTTTTTTCCGCAATTAAATTTTCTGCTTGAATATTACACAATTCTATAAATTTAAGCATTGCATTGTGACCATTAGAACCATCTGGCCCTAAATAATATATATTTTTAACTGTAGTTACAGACATTTGCTAAACCTTTAATTCTTATATAAAATTATTGTACATAAAATAAACAAAAAGGGTTAAATATGACAAATATAAAATTTGGGACTGATGGTTGGAGAGCAATTCTAGACAAAGATTTTACTTTCCAAAATACTGACAAAGTAATTAATGGTATTGCTACTTATGTTTATAATGAGTCTAAATTCAATAAAACAATAATTATCGGCTACGATCCAAGAAATAAAGCTGATGAGTTTGCATTTTATATTGGTGAAAGATTAGCCAACTATGGATTTAATATAGAAGTTAGCGAAAAAATTGTAGCAACTCCAGTGTTGGCGTATTCTGCCCTAAAAAAAGATTCATATGCAATTATGTTAACAGCTTCGCATAATCCACCAGAATATTTAGGAATTAAATTCATTCCGCCTTATGGTGGTCCAGCGGAAGACTCTATGGTAAAAATTATTGTTGATAATCTTGAGAATGAATTTAAAAACATTGGGGTGCCTCAAAAACTCAAAAAAGTTTCTTTTGAAGAAGATTACATTGAGCACATTAAAACTTTAATTAATTTTGAAAAGCTTTCTAACATCGAAATAAACTATGACGGACATCACGGTGCTGCAGCAGAGATATTTAAGCGTGTTCTAAGTGAATATAATATAAATGCCAACTATCAAAATATGGATAGAGATATTAATTTTGGTGGTAAGATGCCAGACCCCAAAGAAAAATACTTACCAGATTTAAAGGCTTTATGTATTAAAAATAGTAAAATTGGTTTGAGCAATGATGGTGATGGCGATAGATTTGGCGCTTTTGACGAAAAAGGTAATTTCATAAGTGCTAATGATGTCATTGCAATGCTATTAAAACACCTTGTAAAAAATAAAAAACTAACTGGTAAACTTGCAAAAACAGTAGGTTCAAGTGCAATGTTAGACATATTTGCAAAAGAAAATAATGTTGAAGTTGTAGAAACTCCAGTTGGATTTAAATGGCTTGGCGAAGCAATGCGAAAGGATGATATCATTATTGCTGGTGAAGAATCTGGTGGTTTAAGTATAAAAGGTCATATTCCAGAAAAAGACGGCATTATTGCTAACCTATTAATTATGGAAATGATGTCTTATGAAAATAAGTCACTGAATGAACTTCATCAAGAATTTTTAAATGGATTTGACCGTCAATTCTTAAATAATAGAATAGATTTAAAATTAGACTCAAAAGAAGAACAAGAAAAAATTATCAATAAATTTAAGACTTATAACAAAATAGGTTCTTACAATATTGTAAAATCCAATACAATGGACGGTTTGAAATTATATCTAGAAGAAGGTAGCTGGGTTTTAATAAGAAAAAGCGGTACAGAACCGCTTTTAAGAATTTACTTTGAATCGAGCAAAGAGGAAAAAATGAAAGAATTAGAAAATAACCTCAAACAACTGTGCTAAAAATAAACAAATCATTATAAGAAAGTTCTGAGGGGTTCTTCGAAAAGAAGAAATCCTCATTTATTTTTTTAGAAAAATATCTATCTAATTTTTGACTAAATTCATCAAACTGTTTTTGAGCTTCATTTTCGATAGAAGCAATAGAACAAGCAAAACCAGTATAACAATTTGCATAAGAACTTAAAGCCAAATTAAACAATATAACAAAAGAAAAAATTATTTTCATATTACACTCCTTTAAAAGACTAAAATAACCACCCTTCTATATTTTGAAGGATAATGTAAAGATTTTCATTCCACTTTATAATTATTTGTTTGACTGCCTAAAAGTTTAATGTAAAATCATGAGTACAACGTAAACATATTTTTTAACATTTTACGTTTTGGTAGCAAAAATTTTTTTTTGGAGTCTTATACTCGGTATGAATTCCCTATTAGAAAAAAGTCGAAAAGATAAAATTTTAAAACCCGATTTTTCAACAAAGGCGGGTAGAGAGTTTTTAGCGATTTATTTATATTCAAAATTTAATCAAATTCTTGAATATGATAAAAAAAGTGAGACACCAATATTCAAAAGTGTTCATCCTAACTTTATTTCAAGGTTTACAAAAAGAATAATTAATAACCCAGAGAAGCATTTTCTAATAGGAATTAGTGGTGAGTCTGCGAGTGGAAAAACAACAATATGCAATACAATTAAACTTGCCACAGAACGATTAAATATGCCAATCGAAATTTTGAGTGCTGATAATTATTTTAGAGATATATCAGCGCTTATTAGTAAGTATGGTTCTTTTGATAAACTTTTAGAAGCTGGCTATGATGTAGATTCACCAGATAATTTTAATCTTGAACAGCTTTATATTGATTTAGAGCAACTTTCAAAAGGTATAGATGTTCGTATCCCAGAATATTTAGTTAATGGTACAGGTGTTGTTGTACCAAATGCAATACCTAAAAAAGCTAAAAAGATTATTTTTGTTGAAGGTATGGCAACTATGCACGGTGCTGTTTCAAGTTTATTTGATGTGAAACTATATGTTGATATCGATCCAGAAATTCAAGAAAAATGGTTTTTATATAGAGCTCAAACATCAAGAAATCAAAATGAGGAAAATGCAAGAAAACAACTTGCATATGTGCGTGAGGCATCTAAAAAGTATATTCTTCCTAAAAAAGATGAATATTCTGATGTAGTAATCAACGGAGCCTCATCTTTAGAGTATTTCACTCAAATTATCGATTACATTTACCAAATCACAAACAACTTTTCAAATCCCGAACAATAAGGGAATGTAAAAAGAAAGAGAGTAACCCCTTGTCTGTATGATAAGGGGTTATTTATGTAAACTCTATGTTATTTCTTAAACAGTTTCATAATCTTATCAATTAACCCATCAGATTCACCCTCAAGTGGTCCATCGGAAACAACCATCTTGGATACTTTTTCTTTCAACTTTTCAATATCTGGTGATAATGGGGCTTTTGAAATACATATTTCATAACATTCTTTTGCTTTTTGTGTATTCTTTAATTTTTCATAGCATAAGCCTAGTTTGCTATATGCTTCATAATTATTAGAATCAACTTTAACAAGTTTTTCATAATATTCTAATGCGTTTCTAAACTCATACATATCAGCATAAACATCACCTAAACCTTTTAAAGCAATAGGATTATCTGGTTCTTGTCGAACAAGTTTTTCATAAAATTCCATTGAACTTGTTTTATCACCAGAAGCCTCGTTAATTTTAATAATTTCTTTTACCGCACCAGATTGTTTTGCATCATGCCTGTGAGCATTTAAATATTCAGCCAATGCTAAATCATAATCTTGTTTGTATGAATAGCATTTACCCATATTAAAATGATAACCGTATAAATCATTATTAGCATCACAAACTAACGCTTTCATTTGGTATACAAGTGGATTTTGTGGTGCTATTGTTTTAAATTGTTCAATGTATTCTGTGCATTTTTCCCAATCTTTTTTGTTAAAATAATATTCAGCATATAAGGCTGGTAAATTTGCGTTTTGTTTATCTTCAATTGAATTTAAAACCTTTAGAGCCTCTTCATTATCACCTTTTACTAAAAGTGCTTTTGCTTTTGAAAAGCTATTTCTTGAATATTCCAAAGCTTTTTCTGGTTGTTCTTCTTTTAAATATAAAGCTGATAGATATTCTGCTAATTCATTAACTTGAGGAAATGCTTTCACGCCCTTTTCCAAAACATTAATTGCAGAGAATCTATCTCCCATTTCTGCATACATATCAGCTAACTTGTAATAGATTGCCATATCTGATTTTTGTTCAAGAATAGCATAGTATTCATCAATTGCATTTTGAGTTTTGCCAACATGCTCATAAGCTTTAGCAAGCAAAAATCTAGCATTAACAATTTCAACTTCATCTTGAGTATTATTTATAGCTTTTTTGTAATCATCAATTGATTGAGTAACTTTTTCGTTCAAAATTTTATATTTTGCACGAGTAATATAGTATTTATATTTATTTGTATTTTCATAAACATCAAGTAATTCAGCATAGCCTACCAATGCATTAGGGTTAACAACAACAAGTTCTTCCCAGTATTTTGCAGCGTCTTCAGTCTTCTCCATTGTTTTTGCTAAAAGTGCTATTTTCTCTAAGTATTCAGCATCATCTTTTAACTTTTCATATGCTTTTTCAAGCATTTCATATGCTCTATCGTACTGTTCTTCGTCTATAAGCATTTGTGCTTGAATTAATACACCGTTACTCATTGTTTTTCCCTTTTACCCTAATCTATTATTTGATTATATAACATAAACCTATTTTTAAATACCCTATTTATAACTAGAAAGGATTATTTCTTCTTTTCTTGCATAAATCAAACGTTGTTTTATACTCTTTGACAAGAGGGTTTTATGTTAGAAAAAAATGATAATTCTAAAGAAAGAATTTTAGCTGCCGCCGTTAAACTATTTGCTCAAAAAGGGTTTGAAGGTGCAAGTATAAGAGAAATATGCAAAGAAGCAAACGCTAATATTTGCATGATTTCATACTATTGGGGTGGAAAACAAGAACTATATAATTGCATAATTGAAGATTTAATTGAACGTTAAAGTGAATATGCAAAATCATTTATAGATTTTAATGCAGATTTAAAATCACTTGATAAACAAACACAAATCAACTTGTTAATGCTAACAATAGATAAGTTCATTGAATTTTTCTATTCTAATCGCATTTCAAAAGATTTAATCATATTTTTATTAAGAGAACAGCAACAAAATTCTGGAATGATAGGAAAAACTCCTGCCTTTAATTATTTAAGGAAGTTGATTGCGACTGTTTTTAACAAAAACGAAGACGAAAAAGAAATGATTTTTAGAACATTATTCATTATTTCGCAATTAAATTCACCACGTATCATGCCAGCATTTTCGCTTAGACTACTTGGGCAAGATGATTTTGTTGAAGAAGATATTAAAATCATAAGAGAGAATGTAAAAATGTATATTAATTCTCTGATAAAGGAGGAAAACATTGTTTAAAAAAGCTTTAATTCTTTTATCGTTTTTTTCTTTTAATAAACGGAGCTTTTGCGGTTGATAGCAAGAGTTAAACACAGAGTTTTTCTCTAATTTCAATGATTGTTATCTTCCTCAGTACATAAATGAAGCAAGCAATTCTTGGCGTTATAACTTTTCAAATGCCAGCCGTTTTACTTTCTGGGTTTGTTTCCCCAATTGAAGATATGCCACTTGGCTGGCAGTATCTAACTTGGATTAATCCTGTAAGATTTTTTATGACACTATCAAGAGGTATATTCTTAAAGGGAATGGGGATAGAAGATGTTATTCTAAACCTTATCCCATTAATCATAATTGCATTTATTACATTATCTTTAGCAAGTTGGACATTCAAGCGCAAACTAGACTAGAGTAGGGTTTTCAAGTCGTACATACTACTTTCATACGATAAATTATAAAGCAGAGTTAATTTATTCAATATTATGTATGATTTAAATTCTCATTTGGACTGCTAATATTAACCTATATTCCTTGGAAAAAACGATGATACACATATCCCTAATCTACAGCTATGATTAAATCATAGCTTTTTTCTTATTCTAAGGAACAAATACTAAAAATTTCTTCTTGTGTTCTTGAACTCAAATTTCTTTCACTAGATTTAAATAATACTTTAAACCCTTTTTCTTCAAGGTTTTTAACTTCATCGTGGATGATATAATATTTAGCATTTTCTGGATATTCTACATTAGAATAATGTTTTTCTGTTTCAAAACTGTAATGAGAAATATAATTTTCAGAAACTATGCTATAAAACTTTTTATTAGGTAAATATGCTGATATTGGTGAATAAACATAAGGATTACCATAAGCGATAAAAATCTCTTCTTCATTCAGATTCTCTTTAATATATTCAGCAATCTGTTTTCCGCCCGAAAAATTATATTTTACCTCTTCACATAAAACGATAGGTGAAGTTATTAAACTAATTAAAAATAATACATTAAAAGAAATAACAAGTGCCTTAGATTTAACTTCTGCATTTTCTTTAACAAGCCAATAACAAAATATAAGCACTAAAAATAATAAAAATGATTTCTGATACAAAATCCCATTAAAATATAAATGAGTAAATACATATAACATAAAACCTATTGCCGAAAGTAATATTATAAATACTTTTTTATTAATCAAGTAAAATTTATAAGCAATAATTCCAATAAAAGGTAAAAAGCACATTATACTTACAAGGTTAAAATATTTTTGCAAGAAAGGAATTAAATTCATAATCTGTAAGCTTAAAACTTGAGATATTAATAAAACCACTGATTTCAATGGCAATATGCTATTAACATCAGTTGCTAGTGCATAATTTTCACTTTGTGCATTATAAAAGCAGAAAAATAAGAACAAAAAATTAGTACTCAATAGCATAATTGGCACAATATTATTTTTTAGTTTATCTTTTAAACTTTCAAAAACAAAAAGAAGGAATAATCCACCACAAATTCCAAGCATATATATATGAGTCTGAGAAAGCATAATAATCGATAAAATATATAAATATGGGTGTTCTATACGTTTAGAATATAAAAAAGCTGTTAAAAACAAAAATATAGGTATTAAAGAATAGTTCCTAGCCACAATTGGCAAATAATACACCATGCCAGCACTAAAACAAATTAACACTTTTTCAAGTTTATTAAATGGTGATTTAAATAATAAAAATAAAATAGCTATAGATACAAAAATTAAGGATACAATTTGCATAGACAAAACTGGTAATCCCAATTTTGCAAAGGGCATTAATAGTAGATACCAAAGAAAAGGATGCCCCTCTACCCTTGCCATATTAAAAGTTTCTGTAAAACTCAAATCACGAACAAGACACCAAGCTTGAGCTTCATCTCGCCAAATTTCATGATGAAACATAGCTAAAACAGTAATTACAAGGTAAATAATAAACAATATAATATTGAATTTATTCTTCACCTAAATACCCTCTTTTAAATAGATAGTAAAAACTTCTCTTTGCTTAGCTGTACTTAGATTTTGGCTATCTGTAGCAAATATTTTTTTATAACCTAATTTTTCATCTACTGCATAATCTTCTTGAATAATGTAGTATTTAACATTAGACGGAATTTCAATTGGTTCTGTTTTTTCATTAAAGAAATAAAAGGTAGAATACTTTTTAATATTATAAGAATATATTTTTTTATCTTTTAAATATGCTGAAATAGGTGAAGTAAAAAAGGCGTCACCAACAAGAATAAATTCTTTTTCATCAGCCAACTCTCTATTAATATATTCTGCAATTTGTTCGCTACCAGAAAAATTTAACGAAATATCTTGAAGCAAACAAAATGGTGTTCTTATCAAAGAGAAAATACAAAATGTATAAATAGCTATTTTTAAAGGTTTAAATTCCAAATTGTATTCTTTTTGTAATACCCAATATGCCCAAATTATAGGGAAATATAGAACAAAAGCTTTTTGGTACAAAATCCCACCAAACCATATACTTCCTAGAACGTAAAAAATAAAAGCAATTCCAACAAAAGTTATTAAACATAATTTTTTATTTTGTTTGAATAGAGTATAAAAAAGAATTACTAAAACTATATATAAAGCAACACTTGCAACTAAAGGAATTATATTTAATGGTAAAAAGAAAAGAGTAGAAAATTCACTTAAAAAATTAATCAAAGGTAATTTGTCATATCCAACAACTGCCATATTTTCGTTTGTTGTATTTAAAAAATAGAAAAATAAAGAAACAAAATTTACTACTACCAAAGAAATCGGAATAAAATTCTTTTTTTCTTTTAAAATTTCAATTATAAAAATTAAAGCCAAAATACCACTTAATCCAAGCATTAAAGCGTGAGTTTGAGAAAGAAGAATAATTAAAATTGAATAAATATAAGGATGTTTAAAACGTTCAGAATAAAAACCTGCTAGTAGAAAAATTGCTAACGGGATAATACAGTAATTTCTTGCAACTATGCTCATATCATACATCATGCCAGCAGAGAACAAGAACAAAACCTTGAACCAAGTTGTAAATGGTGATCTTAAGGTGAAATAAACTACTGAAGAAAATACTAAGAGCAAACTAACTATTTGCATTGATATTACAGGTAAGCCTAGTTTGGCAAAAGGAAGAACAAGTAAATACCAAAGCAGAGGATGACCTTCGACCCTTGCCATTTTAAATATATCAATAAGTCCTAAGTCTCGAACAATACACCAAACTTGTGTTTCATCTCTCCAAAGTTCATGGTTTATCATAGTTATACAAGAAATAACTAACCATAATGAAATAATAAAGATATTTGTTTTGCTTGTTTTTTCCATATTTAAATCATAATCTAAATCAAACAAAAGTCTATTTTGTAACACTTTGTAAGTCCAAAAGTCAATCTGCTTGTATCTGTAGCATGTTTTTAATATCCTTGTAGAGTTGCCGAAGTAGGAAGAGAGAGGGCGAGAGTTAGTATGGTAAATCGCATTTTGTTTTTATTTATGTGTCTTATTACATTTGCACAACAATCAAGAGCTGCAGGTATAGATGAAACTATTGAAAAATATTTTGCACCATTCTCTGATGCTCTTTCATCAGTTATTTTTACTTCGATTTCGTTAAATGGGGCTAAAGTTCCAGTATTAATCCTATTTATGTTAGTATCAAGCTTCTTTATGACCTTCTATTTTAGAGGCATAAATATTTGGGGCTTTAAACATGCAATGGGACAGATTTTTAAAAAGAAAACCAATGATGGTCATCAAGGTGAAGTTTCTTCTATTGGTGCTTTAGCTACAGCATTATCTGGAACTGTAGGCTTGGGTAATATCGCTGGTGTTGCTATCGCAATTTCAGTTGGTGGACCTGGTGCTATGTTTTGGATGTGTATTGGAGCAATCTTTGGTATGGCGCTTAAATTCTGCGAGGTTACATTATCTTTAAAATATAGAACTCTTCACGAAGATGGCTCTGTATCTGGTGGACCTATGTATTACATAGAAAAAGGTCTTGCTAAAAAAGGTTGGAAAAAATTAGGTAAAACTCTAGCATATATATTTGCTTTAGCTTGCTTACCAGGAACTGTTGGTGGTGGTTGTATGTTACAAACAAACCAAGCAACTCAACAATTCATTGTTATTACAGGTGGTGATAATAGCTTTTTTGCAGCACATAGCTGGGTATTTGGTTTAATAGTTGCTATCTTAATCGGACTAGTTATTGTTGGTGGTATCAAAAGTATAGCTAAAGTAACATCTGCAATAGTACCATTTATGTGTATTCTGTATATGGTTTCTTGTATTATTATCGTGGCTGTTCATTTTACACATATTCCTCAAGCAATTTGTACTATATTTAGAGAAGCCTTCTTCCCGCAAGCTGTTACTGGTGGTGTAATTGGTTGTATCGTTATGGGATTAAGACGCTCTATTCAATCAAATGAAGCTGGTATTGGTTCATCACCTATTGCTTACGCAGCTGTAAAAACAAATGAACCAGCATCTCAAGGTTTTGTTTCTATGTTAGAACCATTCTTTGATACAATTATTGTTTGTTCAATGACAGCGTTTGTTATCATTTTAACTGGCGAATATATGAATTTTACAGAAGGTATGACTGGTGTACAACTTACTTCTTCTGCGTTTGCAAGTGTTGTATCTTTCTTCCCTTATGTATTAGCTTGTATCATTATTTTATTTGCAACATCAACAAGCGTTTCTTGGGCTTATTATGGTCAAAAAGCTTGGACATTCTTAGTTGGAGAAGGAAGAAAAAGAGTTATCACATACCAACTTATATTCTGTTTGTTTATCGTTATTGGTTCATCAATGAACATAAAAAGCGTTATCGATTTTACTGATGCAACATATTTATTAATGGCTCTACCAAACTTAATTGCAGTATTTATTTTATTGAAAGAAATCAAAGCAGAATTAATCAAATACTGTAAAAAACACGATTTAATCAACCCAATGAACAAAGTATGGTTTGAAGAAAAAACACAAAATGAGTAATGATTTAAAAAGAACATTAAATTTAAAAGATTCTATTTCAGTAGTTGTCGGTTCAATGATTGGCTGCGGAATATTCATTGTGTCTGCGGATATTTCAAGACAAGTTGAATCTGCGTTTCTTCTTTTAATGGTTTGGTTATTGGCGGGATTATTCTCTCTATCTGGAGCTATTGCTTATGCGGAACCTGTACTAAACATAAAAGAAGATGGTGGACAATATATATTCCTAAAGAAAATGTTTAATGATTTAACAGCTTTTCTTTATGGTTGGTCACTTCTATTAGTAATACAAACTGCTACTATTGGTGCTGTTTGTATTGCTGTAGGTAAGTTTTTGGGTATTTTATTCCCATTTATTAGCTCAACTAATTACATAATTGTAAACATATCAACGCAACAGATTGCAGCATTAATTGTTTGTTGTGCTCTAACTTACATCAATTCAAAAGGCATTAAATATGGAGTTATAACCCAAAATATTTTCACCATAACAAAAGTTTTATCAATAGTTGGTGTAATTTTATTTGGTATTTTCTTAGGTTGTAATTTAGAAACAGTTAGCGCTAATTTCCCTTATTTATTGAAAATGTCTGACTTATCATTTTCTACACTAGAAGTTATTGCAACAGCAACCGTAGGTGCAATTTTTGCAATGGTAACTTGGAACAATATAACCTTTATTTCTGCAGAAGTTAAAGAACCAGAAAAAAATATTCCTCAATCACTATTTTGGGGAGTTGTTATTGTAATGGTTTTATATTTATTAATCAATATTCTATATGTTTGTTCTATTCCATTAGAACAAATTCAAACTGCACCAGAAGATATCGTTCCAGTAGTTTTAATGCAAAACATTACTGGTTCCGTTGGAATTAGTATTGTTGCTATTATAATTTTGATTTCTGCTTGCGGAAGCGCAAATGGATTAATTATGACTGGTGCTAGAGTTTACTATCAAATGGCAAAAGATAAGCTTCTTTTTGATAAACTTGCAGAAATAAATCCAAAAACAAATGTTCCAGAAAACTCATTATTACTTCAATGTATTTGGTCTTGTGTTTTCATATTATTCTGCGGAAACTATAGTGAGCTTTTAGACTACGTAATTTACGCAGCATTAATTTTCTATGTATTAACTGTAGTTGGAATTTTTGTTTACAGAATAAAAAATAAAGAAACAATTCAACACAAGGTTAATAGTACATTTGGAGTATTTTTTATTATAGTAGGTAGCTTTATTATTTATTCATTGACGTTGCATAAGTTCGCAAACTCAATGAAAACGCTACTTATCATCGCAACAGGAATTCCAATATATTTTGCGTGGAAAAAGCTCAAACTTCAAAGAACTTGTACAAAATAGAATAAACAGTTATCATATTCTTATCTATAATTAGGAATTTATGAGGTAGAAAATGATAATTGATGACTTATTAAAGGAAGTTACGCAATACAAAGCGAGTGACTTACACATTTCAGCTGGTTTACCACCAGTAATCCGTGTTGACGGTAATTTGCTTCGTACAAAATACCCAGCATTTACTCCAGAAGGCGTTGAAGAGTTATTATTCCCAATGTTGAATAATGATCAAAGAAGAACTCTTGAACAAACTTGGGAGCTTGATATGTCTTATGGTTTAAAAGATATTGGCCGTTTCAGGGTAAACATCTATAAAAACCGTGGTACTTATGCTGCTGCCTTCAGAACAATTAACAGTGTAATCCCTTCATTTGATTCATTAGGTTTATCAGATGTAGTTAGAACAATTACAGAACGTCCAAGAGGTCTTATTTTAGTAACTGGTCCAACAGGTTCTGGTAAATCAACAACTCTTGCATCAATGATTGACTATATCAATGAAACAAGAAGTGAGCACATTCTTACAATCGAAGACCCTATCGAGTTTGTTCACAAATCAAAGAAAAGTGTAATTCACCAAAGAGAACTTGGTCAAGATACACGTTCATTCGCAAACGCATTGAAATCATCACTTCGTGAAGACCCTGATATCATTCTAGTAGGTGAGATGCGTGATATCGAAACTATCGGTTTGGCACTAACAGCTGCTGAAACTGGTCACTTAGTGTTCGGAACACTTCACACTTCTTCTGCCGCTCAAACAATTGACCGTATTATCGACGTATTCCCAGAAGGGCAACAACAACAAATCCGTGTTCAATTAGGTGGTTGTTTAGAAGCTGTATTTGCACAAACACTTCTTCAAAGACTTCAACCAGACGGAACTAAAAAAGGCCGTGTAATGGCTCAAGAAATTTTAGTAAAAACAAATGCTATTTCAAATATGATACGTGAAGGTAAAACAGCACAAATCTATTCTGGTATTCAAACTGGTGCTGGCGTTGGTATGCAAACGCTTGAAGCAGCACTTGCTGAATTGTACAAAAAAGGTTTAGTAACAGAAGAAGATGCTTTAATGAAATCTCAAAGACCAGATGAGTTGAGAAGACTTGCTGGCATGAGAACAGAATAGACTAAACAACATAAAATAAGAAAGTAATTAATAAATCGGCCATAAGTAAAAATACAGTAGACTTGATGGCCGCTTTTGTTGTTGATATACCAACATTCTTAGCACCACCACTTGTTTTGTATCCTTGCGTAGCACAAATCAAAGGAATAATAATACCAAAAATAACTCCTTTTAAAAGGCTTATATAAATATCTCTTGTATTAACCCAATCATAAACAGAAGCCATATAACGATTTGGATGTAAGCCGATTGTAAAGTAAGAAATAATCATTCCGCCTAAAACACCAAATAATTCAGCTAAAATAACAACCATTGGAACAGTAATTGCACCTGCAATAATTCTTGGTGCGAAGTAGTAACCAATAGGGTCAACTTTAAGTGTTTTAATAGCATCAACTTGAGAAGTAACTTGCATGTTTGCAATTTCTGCGCTTATTGCAGTACCGGCACGAGCACTAATAGCTAAAGCAGCAAAACCTGGTGCTAATTCACGGATTAAAGCTACAGCCAAAAAACCACCAACATATGCTTCAGCACCAGTCATCAAAAATTGTTTTGAAACTTGAAGAGCAATTACAACAGCCGCTATAAAAACAATACTCAAAGCAATTGGAAGAGAATCGTAGCTAATCATAGCTGCTTGTGACATTACAGACTTCCATTTTACATTGCCGCTAAAAATATATTTTAACGTTTGGATAAAATTTTCTATACATAATCCTAAAAAACTAATCATTATATTACTTTCTCTACCTACTTTTATCTTACCATAACTAAATAAATATTAATACAAATCTAAAAGTATCAAATCTTAATACTGTATTGAGTTTCTTTGCAAAATAAATGATTTTTAAATATAATCTTCATGTAGAATTAAGAAGGTATAAATATGAACTCAGTAGTAATTGTAGGTAGAGCAGGACAAGATCCAGAAGTAAAATATTTTGAATCAGGTAAAGTTAAGACAACTTTTTCAGTAGCAGTTTCAAGATACGATTACAAAACAAAAGCAGAAACTACAGACTGGTTTAATATTGAATTATGGGATAAAACAGCAGAAGTTGCTGGCGAATATGTAAAAAAAGGTAGCCTACTTTGTTTAGACGGACGTTTAGTATCTAACAAATGGACTGGTGCTGACGGTGAACAAAGAGAACGTTTTGTTATCCGTGCTAATACAATGCGACTTTTAGGCAGTAAGAATAATAATTAATAGGTTTTTATGAGCAATTCAAATTATATAGGTATTATTGCCGACGATTTAACTGGTGCAAATGATACTTCCTTGCAATTCTTTATTAGAGGTTGCAAAACTCAAGTTGGATTTGGTGAAGAAATTTCAATTGATGAAAATTTAAACACTGAAGTGTTTGCTATGTCTACAGAAACAAGAAATGTAGAACCACAAATAGCGCATGAAAGAGTATTAGATGCAGCTGAAAAAATATTAAAAAACTACAATTTTGAATATATTTATAAAAAAATAGATTCTGTTTTAAGGGGTAATATTGCTGTTGAAACAATTACTCTCATTGAAGTTTTAGGTATGGATGCTGCAATTATTTTTCCAGCGTTTCCAAATGAAGGAAGAACAACTGTTGGTAGTTTTCAACTTGTAAAAGGTATTCCGCTTCAAAGAACAGAAGTATCACGTGACCCTTCTTGTCCTATAGTAGAATCAAATATTGTAAACCTTTTAAGAAATCAGTTGCCTCAAGAATTAGCTGATACTGTTGATACAATTACTCTTGATGTTGTTATGAAAGGTGCTGGACCAATCCTTACAAAGTTGAATGACTTAATTTCCAAAGGCAAAAAATTGATTGTTGCAGATGCCGTTTCTACAACGGATTTAGAGCAAATTGCTTTAGCTTTGAATAAAAGTACACATAAAATACTTCCAACTGGTTCAGCTGGTGCTGCTCAAGCATTAAGTAAAATTTGGTATCCAAACACAAAAGATGAAGGAACAGAAGAAATAAAACTTCCAGAACTTCCTAGATTTGTTGTATCTGGTAGTGCAACCGATTTAACAGCATCACAAATTAAAAGACTTCAAGAAAATGACAATATAGAAAATGCTTATTTTATCGCAATTAAGCCTCAAAATATCTTCTCTAATGATTGTGATGAAGTAGCTCAAAGAGTTTTAAATAATCTTGTAAAAGATAATATTGTGGTTGTTCATTCGTCTGAATTAATTGAAAATACAGAAGAATTAGCTGCTTTATTAATGGAACATGAAATAACAAGAGAAGCATTTATTTCTAAAATTTGTGATTATTTAGCAGCAATAACAAGAGTTGTTTTGTCACATAGAAACGCATTTTTAATTACAGTAGGTGGCGAAACTTCTTACAAGTGTTGTAGAGCAATTGGAAGTAGAAATCTAGAAATTATTGATACAGTTGCACCGGCAATACCTCTTGGTTTAGACCATAAAGGTCAGTATATTGTAACTAAGAGTGGTAATTTAGGTACACAAAACACATTAATTGATATTATTAGATATTTTGAACAGGATAAATAATGAATAAAATAGCAATCACGCTTGGTGACCCTAACGGTATTTCTCCAGAAATTACCATTAAAGCGCTTAATTTTTTAGACCTTCCACAAGATAAAGTTGTTTTAATTGCAAATAAAGAAATTTTAGATTATTACAATGAACAATTTGATTTGTCTTTGGAAAAAGATTATGAAATTATTGAAATTCCATATAAAAAAGAAGATATAAAAATTGGTGAAGAAACAGAGGCGGCTGGGGAATTTGCTTTTCGTGCTTTAGTTCAAGCGTGCAATCTTGCTATTAATCAAGAAATTGATGCTATTGTAACTGCTCCATTATCTAAAAATGCAATTAAAATGGCTGGACATAATTATTCTGGTCAAACAGAAGTTATTGAACAATATTTGGCTCAATCACACCAAAGTGCTGAAATGATTTTTGTATGTGATAAATTTTCGGTTCTTCTTTTAACAAGACATATTGCATTAAAAGAAGTCCCAGAGAAAATTAAAAAAGATTTCATAATTAGAAAAATTGAAAAACTACAAAAATCATTAAAATTGCAATTGGGTATCCAAAATCCAAAGATTGCAATTTGTGCACTAAACCCACACGCAAGTGAAAATGGTATGTTTGGGGATGAAGAAATAAATGAAATCATTCCAGCTGTTGAAGAATTAAAAGCGAGAGGAATAAATATAGAAGGACCATTCCCTGCTGATGCTTTATTCACCAAATGTTCAACTGAAGAATGTAATTATGATTGTTATGTTGCAATGTATCACGATCAAGGTTTAATCCCAATAAAATTAATGGAACGTGATAACTGTGTGAATACAACAATTGGACTTGATGTTTTAAGAACATCCCCAGCACACGGTACAGCATTTGATATTGCTGGGCAAAATATTGCAAATGAAGCAAGTATGATTAAAGCAATTGAATTAGCAATCAGATAAAATTTACAAGAATAAAAAAAGGATTTAATTTATCTTTTGTGATATTTTAAATCCTTTTTATTTTATATTTTATTTTAACCAAATTATAGTGCTAAAATTCTAGCAACAGCTTCTTCTGGAGAGATTGTTTCCATATCGTTTGTTGCACGAGTTTTGAATTCAACTAAATTATCTTTAATTGTTTTACCAACAGTTATACGGTATGGAATACCAATTAAATCAGCATCTTTTAGTTTTACGCCAGCACGTTCATCTCTATCATCAATAATAACTTCGATATTTTTTGCTTTTAATTGTTTATAAATATCTTCTGCTACTGACATTTGAGTTTCATCTTGGTTGCTTACTGGTACAACAATAACTGTATATGGCGCAATTGCTAAAGGCCATTTAATACCATATTCATCGTGGTGTCTTTCAACCGCAGCAGCTGCTGTTCTTGAAATACCAATACCATAACACCCCATAATAAATGGTTTTTCTTTTCCGTCTTTATCAGTGAATGTTGCGTTCATTGCTTTAGAGTATTTTGTACCTAATTTAAATATGTTACCAACTTCAATACCTTTGGTAACTTTTAATTCAGCACCACAATCAACGCATTTATCGTTTTCTTCAACTAATCTGATGTCAGCGATTGTTGTAGGAAGTTCAACATCAACTCCCCAGTTTGCACCAACTAAGTGTTTATCAATTTGATTGCAACCAACTACAAAGTTTTTAAGGTCTTTAACAGTTTCATCAGCAACAATTTCAACGCCTTTTAAACCTTTTGGACCAATAAATCCAGCAACAGCATTTAAGCCACTTGCGTTCATTATTTCTTGAATTTCATCATTTCTTGCAATTCTTATATCGTTGCCAACAAATACGTTCATTAATTTTGTTTCTTCAACAGCTCTATCACCTCTGATTAAAGCAACTACATATTTGCCATCAACAACATATACCATTGATTTACAAATTACAGTTGTTGGAACATTTAAAAACTCAGCTAAACCTTCAATAGTATGTGCATTTGGAGTATCTATGATTTCCGCCTTAGCAAATTTTCCATCTGTTTCAACTGGGTTTAAAATTGAAATTGCGTGGTTAGAGTTTGCACTATATCCACATTTTGTGCAGTAGAATACATCATTTTCACCAGCATTATTTTCAGCTTCTTCATTAACAAGGACCATAAATTCGTGTGAAACGCTACCACCGATGGCTCCAGAATCTGATTGAACCATTTTTGTCTCTAAACCACAACGTTCAAAAATATTTCTATAAGCTTGAGCCATTACTTCATATGATTTATCCAAACCAGCTTCATCAACATCAAAGCTATAAGCATCTTTCATAATAAATTCACGTCCACGAAGTAGACCAAAACGAGGTCTTATCTCATCACGGAATTTTGATTGAATTTGATATAAGTTAACAGGTAATTGTTTATATGAGCGAATACCCTCACGAGCAATAGAAGTAATAACTTCTTCGTGTGTTGGTCCAAGACACATTTCTCTATTGTGTCTATCTCTTAAACGCATTAATTCCTTACCATAAACATCCCATCTGCCAGATTCTTGCCATAATTCAGAAGGTTGTACAAACGGCATTAAAAGTTCTTGAGCGCCAGCATTATCCATTTCTTCTCGAACAATATTCTCTACTTTTTTTAGAACACGCCACATTAAAGGCAAATAGTTATAAACACCATTTGCAAGTTTTCTAATATAACCTGCTCGTACTAGCAGTTTGTGGCTCATTACTTCAGCATCAGCTGGAAATTCACGCAAAGTTTGCACAAAAAGATTTGACATTCTCATATAAAATAAACCTCTAATTAGATTTTGACTAATTTAATATTAGCACAAAATCATTTTAGTGATTTATTCAGTCGCAAATTTAGAATAAACAACGCTTAAATTGCTAGATTCTTTTAGTAATTTTTCTTTATTTACTGTTATTTCTTCTTCTGAATTCCAAGGGTCAACAATAACGACAGAACTAGTTGTTACTTCCTTAACAGCATATCCGTGATCTTTTTTCAAACCACAAACTCTTTTATCAACAACCCCTAAAGTCATAGAGCAATCGTCAGAATTTTTTTCAAAATACTTAAAAGCATTTTCTATTTCTTGTTTATCGTTTGCAACACCTATTTGTTCTGCACCATATAATTGGTAAACATAATAAGGATTTCCGCCATCTTGAATACTATATTTTGTTTCAATATTTGGGTCTGATACTACTTTTTCAATGCCAAGTTCTATAGCTAAAGCATCATCATCACCACGTGAATAGTCGCTTTTAGACTCAACTGATTTGTTTTCTTTTGCTAGTTCGTCAGCAGATATTGTATAAGCCTTATCTATTCCTTCAAAATATAAGTCTACACTACCGTCGTTATTTGCGGTTATACTTTCTTGTATAACTTTTGAACCACTTTCAGTATATGACATAGAAAGAAGACCAGATAACAACCAACAATCACCATATTCACCTTGATATATTGGTTCATCTAGTTTCCCATTTACTCCATTTTCTTGTTTTGTTTCTGTTGTTTTTTCTTTTTTGAAAATGGAATCATCACTTCCAGTTGTTTTTTCTTTTTCTTGTTTTTCTGTTCCGTCTAGTCCTGCAAATTTGTCTGCTTTATCAATATGACTAGCAATTTCGTTAATAAATCCTACTAATTGTCCAAACATAAATATAAAACTCTTAATTTCCCCTACATATATAAAATAATTTTTGTAGTTTAAATTAAGAGTTTATTTTAGTTGTTTTACAATTGTTAACAATTTTCTTTGAGTTTTCTTTCCAAATCTTTTATTTCAATAAGAGCTTCTGGAAGAATTTGTTCTAATGTTTCCACAACTATAGGGTCAAATTGTTTGCCAGAATGTGACTTGATACGATTTAGTGCTTCTTCCGGTGTAACTTGGTTTCTATAAGCTTTTGGTGTTGTCATAGAATCAAAAGCATCTGCTACAGCAATGATTCTTGAGCCAATTGGTATATCTTCTCCTTTTTTGCCAAAAGGATATCCGTTTCCGTCATAAAACTCGTGGTGATATTTTATGATTTCTACAACATCTCTTAATTGTTTGATATCATCTAAAATTTTTATACTGTGATGAACGTGTTGTTTTATTTCTGAATATTCATCATGAGTTAATTCCTCAACTTTAGAAAGAATATCATCAGAAATACCAATCATACCGATATCGTGAAGTAAACCAGCAAGTTCGATTTTTCCAGTTGTTGTTTCACTTAGATGAAGTGCTTTTGCCATTTTAACAGCATAAAAAGTAACACGTCTACTTCTTCCTAGAGTATAAGAATCTTTTGCATCAAGTGCTTCTACAATAGCTGTAATTGTACCAGCAAACAGTTCTTTTAAGTCGTTTACAAGTACACTATTATCTGCTTTTAGTTGCCAATATTCTAATGCGTTTTCAACTATTAAAGATAATTCGTCTGGATTATATGGCTTTTTAATATATCTATATATCTTGGCATAGTTGATAGCATCAATTAAAATACCAGCGTCAGTATAAGCAGTAACTAAAAGACGCATTGCATCTGGTGTTATTTCACAGCTTCTTTTTAAAAATTCAACGCCATCCATTTCTGGCATTTTATGGTCTGATAAAATACAGTTAAAATGTTCTAGCTTCATCATTTCTAACGCTGCTAAAGGAGATGTTGACTTAGCTATATCGTATTTGCCTCTTAATGTACGGTACAATAGGGCAAGGTTATCTGGTTCATCATCTACTATTAATATTTTATACTTGTCCATTTTCACCTCCAACGCCAATTCCAGCGTTTAAATTTTCTCTATCTATATTTATTGGTAGAGTAATGATAAATTTTGTACCTTTTCCAAGTTCAGATTCGCATCTAATATCACCTTGGTGATTTTTAATAATTTTATATGTGATAGATAATCCAAGACCAGTACCTTGTCCTACTGGTTTTGTTGTAAAGAATGGATTAAATACTTTTCTTGTTGTTTCTTCGTCCATTCCAGCACCACTATCTTCAATTTCAATAATAATGTTTTTATTATCATCAGCTGGATTAATTCTAATCCATATATCACCAGTTTCTGTTATTGCACCTACGGCATTGTCAAGAATATTCATAAATACTTGATTTAATTGTCCACCAAATGCTTCAATCTTAGGAACATTTTCCATATATTCTTTATGAATTTCTGCTTTATTTTTAATTTTGTTATGAAGAATATTTAGAGTTGTATCAATTTCGTGTGGAATATCAACATCTGTAATAGTAGCTTCTTCCATACGTGAGAAGCTCTTTAAATCTTGAATAATATTTTTTGCTCTATCAGCACCTTCTTTACAGCTTTTGATTAAATCTGGCAAGTCAGTCTTTAAAAATTCGTAATCAATTTCTTGTTTTAAATCTTCAATTTTTTTTCTTTCTTCTTCATTTATTGAAGTGCTTGCACTATATTCTTCAATAATTTGAATTAAATCGTTAGAATAATTACTCAAGTGAGTCATATTTCCATAAATAAAGTTAATAGGGTTATTAATTTCGTGCATAATACCAGCAACAAGTTCACCCAATGACTTCATTTTTTCTGAGTGTACCATCATTGCTTGAGTACTTTGTAGTTCTGCATATGCAGCTTTTAACTCTTTTGTTCTATCTTGTACTTGCATTTCTAATGTTGAATATAATCTTTGAAGTGCATTTGCCATCATATTATATGATTGTACAAGCTTATTAATTTCATTGTACCTTGTATAATCTAATCTACCTGATAGGTCTCCAGAAGCTATTTTTGAAACAATTTCTTCCATATCTGATAATGGTTTAGAAATACTTCTTGCTAATTTAAATGCAACAAATATACTTATCATTAAAATAACAGCAAAAAATATTTTTGCGAAATCTGTAAGTGCTTGCATTTGCGTATTATCACCAGCTGGAATTATAAGATGAATATAATAGGTTTTCTTTTCTTTTGTTTGAGCATCATTAACTAATTTCGTGATAAGAACTGAACGATAGTTACCCGCATTATAACGAGATGTAGCCATTAGTCTAAATGTACTTGCTTCACCCGCAATATTGTATATATACTTATCAGTTGGTTCAAGTGTTTTGTATACTTCATTTAATTTATCATCAGTTACTATGACATCTTTTACTTTGTAGTTTTTATATATAATCTGATTTATTTTTGATTGTAAAAAAGGAAGTTCTTGTTCAAATTGCTGTATACTTTGTTCGTTATTATTGAAAACATTTAAGCTCTGTATAAAATCTGAAGGTAAGTTATTTTGAATACTTTTAATAGATTCTCTAGAGTTCACAAACATTACAACTTCTACAAGGCTGACAGTAAATACAATGACTATCATAATAGTCAACATAATTGTGTTATTGACCTTAATCGCTGTATTAGTTGTTGTTTGTGTAGTAGGGGCAATTGATTTCTTTTTTCGATGCTTTTTAACCACAGCTATATCCTGCCTATTTTACTTGTTACTATTTTCAATTTGTTTTCTAAAACAATATTGAACCAAAGCAATTCTGTCATAATTGCTTATGTTGTTAAATCGGCCAGATGAAACAAAACCTTTAGCAGATGTTTCAATTCTTATTGGCTCAAATATTGTTTCTACAACTTTATTTTCAATATTGATAGATATTTTATACTCTTCTAAGAGTTGTAATTGCTCTTGAGTAATTACTTTTAGCCCACCAGCACTTATATCAGAAACTTGGGCTGTAATATTTTTCCCATTATAATTAAGTGTAATTTCTTGTTCTGTTTGTATTCTAGAAAATTCTCGTCTTTGTAAGTATTTGTGTGAAAGAGGAAACCATACTGACACATTTGTTCCACAAATATCTTTTACAATTGTTTCAAAATATAGTTGCCCTTTTGATGTCATTGTGAATAATTCTACAGATTCATCTTTTTCATATTTGCAGTCATTATGTAGTTTTACTGTAAAACAGTCTTCACTAACATCAACAACAGTACATTTTGTTGCATTATCAATGCTACGTGAAATTATATTAAATTCTTTGTTTTCTAGTATCTGATTTCGCATATTCTCAATCTCATATGTATTACTACTGTAGCGGATTTTTTAGATTTTTTCAACATATTTATCTGGTGCAACTATTGTAAATACATATGGATTGTTAAAATATTTATTTGCAGTTTTTATTATGTCTTGAACAGTTACACTCCTTACAAGAGTTGGATATTTATCAATAAAGTCATAATTTCTGCCACTTATTTCCAAAGAATTAACAAAAGACGCCTTATCCATATTTGTTTCCATTGATAGTACAAAGTTTCCTAGTAGTTTATCTTTTGCTTCATTTAATTCTTTTTCTGTGACAAATTCTTTTTTAAGTTTTTCTATTTCATTTGATAGCCCTTTTTGTGCAATTGTAATATTTTCGGGATTTGTTGCAATATAAAGAGCAAAAACACCTTTGTTTATATTTGCAGAAAAACTTGTTCCTACAGTGTATGCTAAACCTTGATTATCACGTAGCTGAGTAAATAGTCGAGAACTCATACCAGAACCTAGAATTGAATCGATAACCTGCAATGTTACCCAATCCTTTTGGTTTGTTACACCGTCTGTTAACCAACCTTGTAATATCCAAGATGCTTGAGTATCTTTTTTAATTTTTACTATTTTGTTTCTAGATAATTGTTTATATTTTGATTTGTAGTCTGCGATATTTATTGGAGTATTTCCATTATTTTTTAATATTTCAGAAAAATAATTTATAAATTCTTGGTTATTCACATTTCCATTGATTGTGATAACTGTATTTTCTGCTGGGAAAAGTTTTTTGTAGAAAGCAATAATATCTTCTTGTTGTATTGTTGGAAGTGTTTTTTCTAAAACTTTACCAGTATTGCCATATGGAGTTCCTTCCCATAGAGCTGTTTTGAATTCATCAAATGCAATAGTATCTGGTTTATTTTTTCTGGTTTTTATTAAATGTAATTTATCTGCTTTTACTCTTTCTATTTCGAAAGAGTCTAAAGTTGCTTTGTTTGCAATTTCTTCAAAAAGTTCTAATGCTAAATCTTTTTCGTTCTTAGTAAATTTAGTTACAAGGCTAAAAGAATCACCAGAAGCGCTTGGTAATAATCTTATACCATTTTCTTCTAAAAGAAGTGATAGTTCTTGGTTTTTATATCTATTTGTTCCTTTTAACATTACATCAGCTGTTATGGATGCAATACCAGGAATGGTTTCAAGGTTGTTTCCTCCTTTTGAAGTCATTTCGATAGCGATAATATCATTAGCTGGGTTTTGAGTTATTACTAGTGTTGCCCCATTTTTAAGTTCATATTTTATAGTATCTTCATTTTGACTTATAATTTTTGCGGTGTGTTCTTTTTTCTCTTTTTGTGTGATTTGTGTTTGTGACTTTTTAGTAGGTGATACTACTGATATTACTGCTGAATCGATATCCAAATAGCTGTTTGCCACTCTTTTTAAATCTTTTGCTGTGACTTTGTTTATATTATCTAAATAATTTTTATAATATGAAATATTGTCTGTTAAAGTTACTGTATAACCAATAGCAGAAGCAATATTAGATACAGATTCTCTTGAATAATATGTATCACGTTCAATTATATTTTTTGCTTTTTGAATTTCTTCTTCAGTAATTTCGTTTTTAATTAGTTTTTCTATTTCGTCAAATATTGCAGCTTTTAATCTTTCAGTATCTTCGGTTGTGTAATTTGATGAAATATAGAAAAGAGAATCATCTCTCATTGATGAATGAACTGCAGAAATAGAATGAACCAGTTGTTTTTGTTCTTTCACACTCTTGTATAATCTAGAGGATTTTCCTTCGCCAAGAATAGTTGCAAGAACATCTAAAGCGTAAGAATCTTTGTGTGACATTGGATAACAACCTTTGAACCCTATTAACATATAACCAGTCTCTAAGTTCATTTCTATTTTGTTTTCAATTTGTAGGTTTGGTTTTCTATCTTTTTTGTATATTACTTGAGTCTTCTTTTTATTTATATCAATTGGTTTGTTAAATTTTTCTTTAACTAGTCCAAGTGCTTTTTGTGTATCAACATCCCCAATGATAACTGTTGTCATATTTTGAGGTGTATACCATTTATTGTAAAAATCAAGAATTTGCTCACGAGAGATAGATTCAATTACCTCTTTTGTTCCAATGATATCACGCTTATAAGGGTGCTCTTTGTAAAAACCTTTTACTAAATTTCTATATAAAATTGTTGTGGGATTATCATTGTTCTTTGCAATTTCTTCAATAACAACTTTGCGCTCTTTTTCTAATTCTTTTCTTGGAATTAAAGGGTTTAAAAGCATATCTGAGTGTAAGTCTAGTGCTAATTCAAAGTATTGTGAAGGGATTAAAATGTAATAGTGAGTGAAATCTTTACTGGTTGCAGCATTAGTTACAGCCCCTTTTGATTCTAAAATTTGGTCAAACTCATTTGTTGGATGTTTTGAAGTTCCCTTGAAAAATAAATGTTCTAAAAAGTGTGCAACACCATTATTTTCATCTGTTTCATTTATAGAACCAGTTTTAATCCACGTATCAATAATAACAATTGGATTATCGTGGACTTCTTGTATTACAACATTTTGACCATTATCAAGCTTGTAGCTAGAATAATCAGACGCATAAGAAACTATACCTATAAATATAATTGCAGCTGTTAATAAAACTTTTTTCATTTTGTATCCTCAAATATTTAAAAATTACTAAACTAAAAATTATATCTTACTTGTTCTTAGAAGTTTACGAATAAAATCCTGGCAACCAAAACTATAACCATTATTTTTACAATATTCTATTGCATAACTATATAATTCAAGATATTTTGGTGGGATTTGATAATCTAACGAAGAGAGAGATTCTCTAAAATCAATTTCTAACATTGGTTGAATTTTCTTTTTATTTTGTTCTGCTAGTTTTGAACGAATATAAGATAGTACATGAAAAAATTTACTTAATTCTTCAATATTATCATTTAGATTTTTTACTATTATATATTTTAAACTTATCTGAATACCTGCATTCGCATATTTTATGATATTTTCTATAACTTGTTCAAAAAAGTCACAGTTCCCTTTTATAACTTTGTATGTTTCTTTGCAACCAGCATCTAAGCTTATAGACATTGAAGAATTAGCAAATTTTGCAACTTCAGTAATTTGGGGAATATATTTGAAAGCATTTGTATGATACATAATATCTTTTATTCCATAATCAGTAGCGATTTGTAAAATATTCTCAAATTCATCCCATACAGAGATACTTCCGCCTTGGATTTCGAGTCGAACATTTTCTTTATCAATCAAATTTTCTTCTATTAAACTTTCTAAAATAGGAACAAAATCATAGAATTGACTTTTTGATACGTCTAATGTTTTTTTCCCTTGAGTATACCTATGTTCGAGACAATATACACAAGAATATTCACATTGTCTATAGGATTTTACAATAATATTTTTTAGTTTAAACGGAGTGTTTAAATTAAGCTTTGATTTCCAATAGTCTAGATAAGAAATTTCCCGCTCTTCAAGCATATTACAATTTTTGCATTCTTTGGCAAGATGTCCCAAATATGCGTCCTTTGTACATTTTTTGCGCCAAGTCAACAAATTTTTATAGTAATTTTTATCATTAGATAAATTTGGTGTGCAAAAAGAGGGGCCTAAAGAGTTGCCACAGCATACATAAACATTATCTGCATCAAAATTTATTTCTTCATATAATCGTTTGCAAAAATAAGATTTCATTTTGTATCCTCAAATATCCCTAGTTATTAAATATTATACATTATTTTTGCTTAATTATAATCAACTTAATTTCACGAAAAAGGCAATTTATCATTCTCAAAATTCTTTATATATAAAAGAAGACTGAGAAAGAAGAAACAATTTGGAAGTAAGACAAAATCCCTTTTTATACGATACAAGTATAAAACAGGTAAAAAGAACAAATACAGTAACAAATAGTATTAAATCTAATTCACTTGAAAGAACAGTGAATCAAGATATTGTTTCTTTTTCTTCATCCAAAAAATCAGAATTAAGAAAAGAATTTGAAAAAGTAAAATCCCAACAAAGTGGAATTGGCAAGGCTTGGGATTTTGTTAAAAATGTTTTTGGGGCTAAATCTGGTTCAAATAAAGTTGAAGAGTTAATAAAACAAACTGAAAAAGGTGAAATATCAGAAGAAGAAGCAAAACAAGCAATTGCGAACTATGAGGAAGGTCAAAAAACTTGTGTTGACGTAGTTGCAGATATGGCTTCTGGTATTTTAGCAGTTGGTGCTTTTGCACTGGCTGTTCCTACTGGTGGGGCTTCTTTAGCTGTTGGTTTAACAATGGCAACAGCAGTTGGTGCTGGTGTTAAAACTGGAATTAAAGTGTGGGATGCAAAAGCAACTGGCAAAGAATATAATGGAAAAGATTTATTATATGATGTGGCAACTGGCGGTATAAATGGTTTATTAGCACCGGTTACAAATGGCTTGGGTAATACAGTTACAAAAACTATTGGTCAAAAATTAGGATTAAAAATAGTTAAAGAAGGTGCCGAAGAAGTTGCTGAACAAGCTGTAAAACAAGGATTTAAACAAGCAGCAAAATCAGCTGTATTAAACCAAACACTTGATGTTGCTGGTGGCACTATAGGGAAAAGAGCTGTAGCACTTGGTGCTGGCATGGCAGTTGATGGTGCATTAGGTGGTGCTTCAGATAATATGGTAAGAGCTACTCTAAATGGTGAAAATATTATTAAGGCGGGTGTTGAAGGTGCTATCGGTGGTATGATAATGGCTCCTGTTATCGGTGGTAGTTTTAGAGTTGCTGGTAAAGCTGGCAGAGCCTTAAATAATAAAATAACAACAAGTATTGTGTTGCCAGATGGATTAAGTACAAAATTTAACCAAGGTAAAGTTGGTGATTGTGCCTTATTATCAACTATTGATGGTATGATGAACAATCCACAAACTGCCAATAATATAAAGAAATCTATAACAAAAACTATTGGTGGCGATTACAATGTAAAAATTGGTGACCAAGTTGTTAGAGTTGCAAAATCTTCTTTATCTGATGAAATGTTATCAGATAAAACTGGTATAAGAATATTTGAGCAAGCATATAAACAATTAACAGGTGATATAAATGGTGGTTTTGCAGAAGTTGTGGCAAAACAATTTGGCTTAAATCCAGTACATATTACAAAAGATTCTATTACAGATGAATTACTTGATAAATTAGCAAAAAATCAAGGTGATACGGTATTATCATTTGGTTCTTTTGTTGATGAAGTTGGTCAAATAAGTGAAACTGGTCAAAGACATTATTTTACAATTAAAAATATTGACCCAGAAACAAAAATGGTAACACTAACAAGTCCAGTAGATACTTCTGTAGAAATACCAATGTCATACGACCAAATAAAAACAATGGGTATTTCTATTGATGGTGGCACTACAAAACCAATGGATTTACCAAATGCAACAAGAAGTGCTGATGATGTTGAGTTTAGAGGGAAAAATGCACCAAAAACAAAGGGGATAATTTCTCAAAATTATATCGAAAATTTAGTTCAAGAAGGGAAAATCCCAGAAGGTATGACTGTACTTGAAAATGGAACGATTGTTGTGAACACACCAGCAGCAAGAGGTGATGCGTATTATGCTGTGTTCATACCTAACCAAAATAAACAAGGTGGGTATTGGTTCGATTCTCGTTATGCAACAGAAGGGTACGGATTTATTGAATCAAATACGTCGATTAAAGATTTGTATTTTTCTCAATTAGATATCAATGCGAACGGAAAAGAAATTGTTAAATCAATGAAAGAAAATGGTTTTAAAGGCGAAGCACTTCATGCGGTTAGAATGACGGTTGATGGTAAAGAATATTTATTTTGTTACGATAATAGGCGATTGAGTGCTGCAATACAATGCAAAATGGAAAGCCTTCCTGTTGTTATACATGATTCAACTGAACCGTTTAGAAAAGGAGACCCTTTATGTGGTAAAACTTGGGGTTCACAAATGATAGAACGATTGAAAAATTTTGGAAAAGGAACAATTATTCATACATCTGGTTCTAGCAAGAATCCTACTTATACATCTTCTGGACTGCCACTTGAAACGTTTTATGAATTACCTACATATAGAAATACACGTAGAAACCAGCAACCCAAACTTAGGGAACAATTAACTAGTGGTTATCTGAAGTAACCATTAAACAAACTTAACAAAATAGCATTTTTTTACTTTTTTATATTTTAAAACAATGGTGAGAAATATGATATATAATAATTTCAGTAAACAACTTAATATACCTAATCACAACACTATCAATAGGAAGTATTATGCTACCAATAATATTAGTTTCTCTTCCTTAAAAAAAGATGTGTTTGTTTCACAACAAGGAAAGAGGATTAGTAAAACAATGTATGATAAAGGAACTGAAATAAAAAATGCAATTGAATATAGTGCAAAGAGTGTTTATAATCAAAGATTTACCCCTCCAGTAGCTTTGTCGAATTTATTGTATCACGATATGACTAAATTGGGCTTTTGGGAAATTACAACTGATCCTAAAGAATTAAAGGCAGATGCTATAAAAGCGAAGGAAATGTTTCCTAATTCAAAATTGATTCCATTTGCAAAATCCGATAAAACAGACAATATTGCATATTTTGATATATCATCTTTGTCCATTGTTGAAAAAGAAGGTGATATTGAAATTGCGCAATATGATACTTTTGAAGATTGGGTTTTTTCAGCCATAGAAGATATTTTTGCTTCTTATGAATTTTTAGAAAATAGTAATGAAGAAGTTACTTTTTTGGAAGATAGAATAAATAGCACTTCTGAAAATAAATTTAAATGTCCAACTTCATATAGACAAGCAAAGGCTTTAAACTTGGCGAGATTTTTAGACCGTTGGTCAATGCCTAATCTCATAGAGTCTGATTTGATAAATTATTCTTCTGGTACTGTTGTTCCATTCGCTTGTAGTGATAGTGGAAATACATTTGCCGCATTTATGAATAAAGGTAATGAAAATCAAAATATTATTGTAGGAACAATCTATCCAAAGGATAGAAAAGAATACGCAAATACAAAAAATGATTCGTTGATAACAGTACTTGAACATTATGATAGTTTTGAAGATTGGTTTAAAAATCAAATGCAAAAAATATTAAAAGCAGAGACATACTAGAGGTGTATATGAACTTTAATTTTCCTGTAAGCAGAAGTTATAATATTTTTAATAATAAGTACAACAGTGTAAAATTTAAAGGAAGCCTCAAAGTCTCAACTGTAGATACATTTGAAAGGTCAGTTTCGCCTTCTTGTTTTGATAATGATGCTGATAGAGTTCGATTAAGTAAAAAAGTATCTTGTTTACTTCGTCATACACCGCAGTTTTATAATTTAGAACTTGATAGTGAAGGTTGGACTTCTATTGATAAATTAGTTGATGAATATAATAAAAGACATGATACGACTAAGCAAATAACAACTCAACATTTAGTAGAAATGTCTGATAAATGTAATAAGGGTAGGTTTGAAGTAAAAGATGGCAGAATTCGTGCTCTTTATGGACATTCTCTTTCTGAAAAAATTAATAAGCCCAAAGTTGAACCACCAGAATATTTGTATCACGGAACATCTCCTAAATATTTAAAATCAATACAAAAAGATGGATTATTGCCACGAAAACGTCAATACGTACATTTAGCAAAAGATGTAGATACTGCTGTTATAAATGGTAAAAGAAAAGATGAAATGCCTATAATTCTTGTTATAAATGCTAAAAAAGCAAGTGAAGAAGGTAAAAATTTTTATATAGGAAGTGAGCAGATTATGTTATCAGACGAAATTCCTGCGGAATATATAGAAAAAATTATTACTACATGGTAAATATTGTTTAAATATAAAAATTCCTTTACTTAATTTTAGTAAAGGAATTTTTGTTCTTGAAAATCGTTATATATTAAAATACATTAACCAGAAATACTTCTCATAGCCTCAGCTATTTGAACAGATAAATCAACTTCTTTGATTTTATCTATAGTATTTGGTTTTTGAGGCATACTATTTGTCACAATAACTTCTTTAATTGGGGCGTTTTGTAGTCTTTCCATTGCAGGACCATTAAATAAACCGTGTGCAGCACATACATAAATATCTTTTGCACCGTGTGTCTTCAACATTCTTGCTGCTTCGGCAATAGTACCTGCAGTATCAATCATATCGTCAAAAATAATACAATTTTTACCTTCAACATCGCCGATTAAATCTTCTGCTGTTGCTTCGTTATGTGCTGAACGGTGTTTATAAATAATTGCCTTATCACATTCTAAAGATTTCGCTAATTTATCTACTCTTTTTGTTCCACCTAAATCTGGACTTACAACAACTAAATCTTCAATTCCTTTAGATTTAATATAGTCTTTCATCAAGCCCATTGATTCAAGGTGAGTAACTCTCATATCATTAGAAACAAAACCTTGTATAGCAGCAGCGTGTAAATCAGTTGTAATAATTTCATCAACACCTGATGCTTTCAACAAATCCATATTTAATTTTGCGGCTATTGCTTCACCAGCTTCAGTTTTTCTCTCTTGTCTTGCATAATCAAAACTTGGCATAACTGCTATTACTTTATCGGCACCAGCTCTTTTTGCTGCATCAGCTTTCAAATAAGTTTCCATTAAATTATCATTTACGCTACTACCTGTAACTGGCATTAAATAAACATCTTTATTTCTTACATCACCGGCTATATTTACATAAGTTTCGCCATTAGCAAACTTTTTAACTACTGTTTTTGTTGGTGCAACTCCTAATTTGGTTTCTATTTGTCTTTCTAATGGGGTTGGGGTTGAAGAAGGGATAATTCCAATTTTATCTGCAAGAGCATTTCCGCCTTTGAAGCAAAAAATATCCGCACCTAAAGATTTTGGTGCGGACATAAAAGCTTTGTTTGCGGATGATACATTGCCCTTAGGATAATTGTAAAACGGTTTTCCTAAAGCTGTAATTCGCATAAAAACATCCTTTTCTGTTATTAATATGTACTAGTGTATTTGATACAATTATTGTACACATGCTTTCAAAAAATTACAAGAAGGTTTTTACCAATCTAAATTTTCAATACCAGAGAAATCCATATTATCAATTATGTTTATGGCGTCTTCTATTGTTTTGTCTAATTTTATATTATTTAAAACTATTGTAGAATAATTTGTTCCATTTATCCTATCAAATTCGTTCCAGAACAAAATCTGAGTTAATGGTTTCAGATAATTTTGCCCTACAACTGTTTTTAAATATTTACCTTGAGTTGTTAATAGCATATCAAGTTTTAAATTATCTTCTTCTTTAAAGCTTGGATTGAATTTTAATAATTCTTCTCTAACTTTTGCTACTTCATTACTATTTAGAGGTTGTTTATTGCTGTTGTATCTTTCTTCTATGCTTTCTAAATATATAGAATGTCCTTTTACAAAATCACTTTGACCAGAAATTATTTCTTTTATAATTTCAGTTAATGGTTTTTTAGAACTGATAATTGAATTTATATCATTTTCGCTAAGAGCCATTTCTTCAATTAGATTTTGTAATACAGCAATATTTTGTGCGTTTGATAAATTTGCGTACTCTGGAGTTTTTAATAAACTTCTCATTTTTTCTTTCATCCCATCTGGAATAAGTTTTTTGTATTCAATAGAATTTTCATCACTTTGAAGAATTTGAAGTTCTTTTATACTAGTTTGTTTTAAAAGTAATTTAGCAAAGTCTGCATTTGCACTATCTGATTTTATACTCATAGGATTAGCGTTATTAGAAATCATATTTATAATTTCTATTGCATTAGGAAAATCCTTTTCCACATCAATTTTGCTAAATTGGATATTATTTCTTATTTGTTGACTTCTATCTTCAATTGATTTTTTATATTCTTCAAATTTTTCAGCATCCATTCCTTTATATTTATCGAAACGTTCTAGTGCTATTTTTATTTCTTTGCCTAGAGTTTCTTTATGTTGTGGATATTTTTCCCAAAAGCCAATCATTAAATTGCGTTGTTTAGAGTAAAATTTACTATCAAAGATATCAATTCCTTTTTCATCATAAAAAGAGAAAAATGTTGGATTATTATAGTTTTCTGTCAAAAATCTAGATAAATCAAACCTAATATCTTCACAGTTATTCCAAGCATCCATCATTGAATAACGAGATTTTTCACCTTGAGTTAAAAGTTTTTGAATTTTTTCTGTTACTTGTTCTGGGGTTAAATTTTTGAATGGTTTACGTTCTTTTGCACCATTTGGGTCACTACCTTGAAGTGCGCTACCGTATGTAACACCGTTTGGTACTTTTATTCCAAGTGGAACAAAGAATGTTGCTCTTGCGTGTGTGTATTCAGCTAAAACATTTTTTAATTCTTTTGCTTCTGGAGTAATTGCTGAATTTAAGTCTTCTATTACATCTTTGTATTTTTTACATTCTAAGTATAATTTTTTGACAAGAAATGTTGTTACATCCTCTTCGCAAGATAATGTTTTAATACCTTTTGCTTCCATTTGTTTCATTGCACTAAAAAATTCACTTTTTGTATTTATTTCAGATAAAGATTTTAGTTTTTTAAAATCTTCCTCGTTTGGATATTGCGCTTTTATATCCTCAACTGTTTTGCAACTTGCTAAATCAGAAAATGCTGCTCGTTGAGCCTCTTTTAAACCTCTTGATATAAGGGCTTTAAATTCAGCTTCTGAAGATAAAAGTTTTTCATTTTCAATATAATTTTTTACAGTTGTTGGCATTTCTGTGTCTTTGAAAGTATTGAAATCTGCTACCAAATCTCTTGCTTTAAAAGACACATAATAATTTTGTGGATATGCAACAATAGGATTTGTTTGACCTCTACTAATATTATTTATTTGTTGAGTTTTTCTATTTTGCGAATTTATTTTCCCAATATAGTTATATGTTTCTATAGAATTAATTTTCATATTTGTCATCTCCTATAAACTCCAATCTAGATTACTTATTGACTCGAGTTTTCTTTTTTGCATTTCGGCTTCTTTAATTTTTCTTTGTTCAGCTTCATACTTGCTAATTA
The DNA here is from genome assembly GCA_017467305.1 of Candidatus Gastranaerophilales bacterium. Classification (GTDB taxonomy): domain Bacteria; phylum Cyanobacteriota; class Vampirovibrionia; order Gastranaerophilales; family Gastranaerophilaceae; genus Avigastranaerophilus. The sequence continues at coordinate 13,066 of JAFTSM010000039.1, read as the reverse complement.
CTTGAGGAGTATAATTTGTTTTGTTATCACTATCATAATTACTCCAGAAGGTTTTTAATAAAGTCGTTTTAAGTGTTTCGTTACAATTTTCATTTACTAATAATTCGTAGTAAGCACCTTCATTTGATAGTTTTACTAATACTTTAGGAAGTTCTTTTTCAGAGATTGTTGGTGCATATTTCAATACCTCATCAGCAATTTTCTTTCCTGTTTCTTCCTCTATTTCAATTGTTTTAGTGTTGAATCTGGTAAATGTTTTATCTAATTCGCTTAAGTTGTGGTTTTCACCAATAGAAATTTTAATTGGTTTATTATTTGTATAAATTGTAATTTCTTTTTCACCGTTTTTTATAGCAGCAAATACTTTTCTAGCTTGAGGACCATTTAAATCAAATATTGCATTTGGGTGATTTGTTGAACTAGTATAAATACTATTTAATAAAGCAAATTTTGCCGCATTTTTAATTCTGTTGTAATCTGGAGTTTGAACAATTGCTGTTGCGATTTTTGTAGCAAATTCTTCAACAGTTGTATTTCCATTTTGAACTTGTGTAAATAACAAATCGTCAAATTTTTCTTCAACCAATTTAGACATAGCTTCATAAACTACAGCGATTGGTAATGGACTAATTTTTTTCGCAATTTTATCATTCAGCTCTTTAATTCTTTGTTGTTGTACATTAATTGCCGTTTTCTCAGCTGGAGATATTTCAATTTTTTGTTCAATTGGTTTTGCCTCAACACTTGGAGTAGTTTCTGCAACTTCTGTAACTGTTTTCTTTACATCTTCAACTGTTTGTTTTTGAGAATTTTGTTGGGCTTGTACTTGTGATTGTTCTACTTTTTTGTTGAATTTTTCAATTCTTTCTACTCGTTTTGCTGTTTTTTCATCTTCTGTAATAGAAAGCATTGGTTTAACTTCTGTTTCGATAAGCTTGTTCAATTCTAAAAGTTCTGGAATTGATTCACCAAGACCGCCATTATTATATACTTTTATTTTATTTAGTATTGAATTTAATTTTGAAATTGATTTTTTTGTTGTTTCTACTTTTTTATAGTTATCTACTTTTGTATTTATTCTAGATAACTTTTTCTCTAAGCTAAAATATAATGTATTTAATTTGTCTATTAGACTTTCTTTAAAATCAGGGTTTTGTGCTGCTTCATCTATTATTTTTTTAATGTTTTTTGCTTGAGAATTTACAAGTCCTATATTAGATTTGAATTCTGTAATTTCATCAATGATTTTTCTTACTAATTCAGTTTGTCTAGATTCTTGTTCAGAATAGATATCTTCAAAGTTGATAACGGCATCTTCTGCATCAGAAATATCAATGTCTTCATTTTCGTATGTGTCTAAGGTTGATATTTCTTCTTCTGAAAGCATATTATTTTTAGATAATTTATCTTTGAATGTTTCTATAGTAGATTTTGCAAAGGAAAAGTCTTCACGTTTTTTAGCTATTTGTTTGTCTACTTTTTGAATTTCTTCTTGTGGTATTTCTATTTGGTTTTTTATTGCATTTTCTTTTATTTCTTCATAAGAACCTACTAATGCCTCAAAATCCTCTTCTTGATGTGAAATAGAAACGGCAATGTTAGAAACTCTACATTTTAGTTCGTTAATTGCTCTTTCTTGTTCTTTAGAAGAATCTACTTCAAAAGTTTCTTCTTCTTGAACATGTAATGCGTCTAATCTTTCTTTGTTGTCTATGGCGTAAGAGTTTTCGAAACCTTTTGTAGGTGTTCTTTCTGCTATTCTTTGTTTCCATTCTAAAATTTGTTCATCACTTGGCTTTTTAGAAAATAGTAATAACTCACCATTGAATTCATCAGCCATTTGAATACCTCTAATTAATGCACTTGCATTAGATGGGTCAATGAATGATTGGTTAGAATATGTATAAGTTTGTCCATAAGGGCCGGTAACTGTTTTGTGAGAACTTCTCCCGTTTTCTACTTCATAACCAAAATATTTGTAGATTGTTTCCGCTTCGGTTTGTTTTATGTTGTATTGTCCATTTGGATTGTAAGCTTTAAGTTTTTCAACTAATTTTTTTGCAGAAGCGCTTGCACCAAATGATATGGTATCTTGTGTTAATGGTGTTAAATTGTTAAAGTTTTTTCTCTCATTCAATACGCATTGATTGTGAATACTTTTAATCATTGGATTAAAACTACTAATTTTCATATTACATTCCTACTTGTTACCTTGATGCACCAATAAAGAAATGTGAAGGTTCTGAATTTACCAAAAATGAAATGCTTGAAATAAAAGTTTACAAATGTAGTAAATTGGCAATTAGTTTTATGTTTGTTTTTTGTATATATGTTATGAATTGTGTTTCTTTCAAAGCAAAATTAATAGTAGATGATAGTCTGTATAAAAAAATGCCAGTTGGTACTCCGGAAAATTATACGGATGAGTTAGTTGCTGGGTATAAAAAATTTTTAGACCATAAAATTATTCAAGCTGTAACAGAAGGTGATACTGTAGAACTATTTAAAGATAAATATAATCGTGGTTTTGCATTAGGTATTAGATATACAAGTGATAAATTTGAAAAACCTATTGAAAGTGGAATTTATACAAATAAAAAAATACCAAGTGTTTCTGTCGGTAGTCTAATTCACGATACAATGGTTTATTTGGTTATAAAGTCTGGAATCAAACAAGGATTTTTTGAAACTACACAAAAATCTTTCGTCCGAGCTCTCGAAAAGATGTTGGAAGAAAAGAAAGATATTCAATCCTAAAAAATATGCTATAATCAGCCTATGGTTACTTTTTTGTTTGGGATTTTAATTTTAATTGTTGGTTATATTTTCTACTCAAAATATGTAGAAAGTTTGGTTATGCCAGATGACAGAAAAACCCCAGCAAATGAGCTTAATGACGGTGTTGATTTTGTTCCAATGTCTAAAAATAGAAATTCCTTAATCCACTTACTAAATATTGCTGGAATGGGTCCAATTATTGGTGCAATTCAGGGTATTTTGTTTGGTCCGATTGCTTTTATTTTAATTCCTCTTGGTTGTATCTTAGCTGGTGGTGTGCACGATTATTTTGCTGGCATGTTATCTATTCGTAATAATGGTGCACAAATTACTGGTTTAATTGATAAATACTTGGGTAAAAAAGCATTTAATATCTTTATGATAATTGTTTCTGTAATGCTTTTACTACTTGCAACTGTATTTGTTTATACTTCTGGTGATTTGTTTGTAGAAAGATTTTTTGGAGTTAAAGAATTTGTAATTACAAATCCAGTGGTTTTAATTTCTTATATTGTTATACTTGCATATTTTGTTATGGCAACAATGTTTCCTATTGATAAAATCATCGGCAAAATCTATCCATATTTAGGTGCTTTACTAATTTTAGGTACGGGCTTAGTTCTTGTTGGTTTTTGCCTAAAGGGTGTAAATCTTCAAAATTTTGAACTTTCAAAATATAATATTCATCCAGATAAATTGCCGTTAATCCCAATGTTTTTTATGACGGTTAGTTGTGGTTTGTTATCTGGGTTCCATTCAACACAGGCAACTATTATTTCAAGAACTGTTAATCATGAAAAAGACGGAAAACAAATTTTTTATGGAATGATGTGCCTTGAATCTTTAATCGCAATAATTTGGGCAGCAGCCGCTATGGATGTTTATAGTTTGAATGAAGTGCCTCAAAATATGATAGGAACTGTTAATGTTGTTAATTTAATAGCAAATAAATTTGTTCCATTTAATTTGGCATTTCTTGTTACTTTGGCTGTTATTGTACTGCCAATAACATCTGGGGATACGGCATTAAGAGGTTTAAGAATTACTATTGCTGATGCTCTTAAATTAGAGCAAAAAAGTATTCCAAATAGATTATTAATAGTAGTACCGACTGTAATTTTAGTTTTAGCAATTTTAGTTTGGGCAAAATTAAATGCCGGAAGTTTCTCTTTAATTTGGAGATATTTTACTTTTACAAATCAATTAATAGCTATACCAACTTTGATGTGTGCAACAATCTTTTTGGCGAAAACAAGCAAAAAATATTTTGTGACTTTAATCCCTGCATTATTTTACGTTTTTATCACAATGTCATTTATATTTAGTGAAAAAATAGGGTTTAATTTACCATTAAATATTGCAGAAATTATTGCTGGAATAGTTGTTCTTCTTGTTTGTGTTTATTTATGGAAGCTTATTAAAAAATAATTAGGCAATTTTACTTCTTGAGTTGTTTTATACAATTCAAAGGAGTAAGTATGACTGTTATTCAATTTAATCCAAATGGGGTAAAGCCTGTTCAATCATATCAAAAAACACAGCAAACAAAGTATCAAATTCAACCTATAGATGATACATTTGAAAAATTAGAGGCTGCTTTTGATGCTCAAATAGCTGCAGAACGTGCAAAGGTTCCAAAACCACAAACATCAGAAAAAGAATTAATAAACAGAGCTTGGACACTCTATGACAAAGCATTAAAAACAAAAGATAGAGTGCAAGGAATGATTTATGAAGCTGAAGCAAATGATTTTGTTGGAGTTAAAAATAAAAAAGGTGTTCCAGTAGAGTTTTATTCAGATAATCTCGGTAGAGCGGTTATGATTGAAAAAGATGAGGAAGGAGTAGAAAAAAGAAGAACAACATTTACTCCATATTCTAATAAAATTTGGTCAATAACAACACCAAAAACACAATGTATATTCTTTGACCACGGAAAAGATTATACAGAAATATCCAAAACAACAAAAAATGGATTATTTAAATATTCAAAAGAAGTATTTTCTTATGAAAATGGTAGACCAGTTTCATATAGTAAATACAAACAAAGTTTATTCTCTGATGAGGTATTAACAGAAGCTTGTGAATTTTAAGTTTATTCCCACTTTGTCATATTGTTGTTTTCAATACGTATTCTTTCACCTTGTTCAGTTCCATTTTTGATTTCTGAACAATAGTCGAAGGTGTTTAAACCTTCAAAGCGATATATTCTTTTAGCTTCTAAGGTCTCGCCAAAAGGTGTTGTAACAACATCTTCACTATGTTTTAAAGTTTCTGAGTTGATAAATTCTATAACTTTTGCAAAAGTAGTGTTTCCGTTTTTATCTTTTCTTGCAGCTTCAGAATATTTTGCTAATTCAGAAATTCCATATTCTGAATTATATTCAATTAAAAAATCATATTCTTTATCTTCATCATCTGAATTCTTCTGATAAGAAATCAAATCACCAGTTTCTGGATTAAATTTAATGATTTTAGATACATTTCCAAACATATCAAATTCATTTATTTGTGATATTTTACCTTTTTCAAAACTAGCAGAATAAATTGGTAGTCCAAAACTATCGTGTCTTTGTGATTTATATGGAACAATCTCACCATTATGTATAGTGTATTCAATACTAAAACGTTTATCATTATTAGTATTTGTAATGTCTTCTGAAGCTAATTTATAAAGTTCTTTTGCTTCTTTTGCGCTTTCTGGCGCGAGGTTTTTAAATACTTGCATTACATTTGCATATACATTAAAAGAGTCTACAATAAGTTCCCATTCTTTTTTTCTTGCTTCTGGTGTAGAAATATTTTTGCTACTTTTAAAAGAAATATTTGCTAAAGCGATATTTCTAGCTGCATTTGATGACATAGAAGATACTTCATATGAGTAGTTCTCTTTTAATAGGGAGTTATTTGTTGAATTTCTTAATTTTTTAAATTCGCTATTTCCAAATGTTATTGTATTTATGCAATTGATTTTCATATGCGCCTCTTTTGTGACAGTTACTAAGATATAAAAAACATAAAAATATAATTTGCTAAAATTATTATTAAATATGTTATTATAGTTTTTTGTTTGGGAATATGACTTATAAATATGGAAGAATTCAAAATAAAAATAGAAGAAAAGAAGTCTAAGAAGGACTTTATTATATATGCCTTTTTTGTTATATCTGTTGTAATTATTTATATAGCTGCTGTATTTGTTTGGGGAATGAATTTTTCCCTTAGAATAGCTATGTTTATGGTTATTTCTTTGGTACTAACACTTATATTTGTAGAAACTGACTGTTCTGATAAGACTAAATATTTATCAGAAATTATTTTTACACGTGATTTTATATTTTTTATATACAAGGTTCAAAATAAAATTGTTGAACGCAAAGAAATTGAAGTTGCATTAATAGAATTTTTTAAAATTGAAATAGAAGTTGAAAAACCAATTGGTGCTATTTTAACACATTCTTATTTGGCTATATTGGTAAAGCTAATAAATGGAGAAAAAATAACAAACTGTCAGAATTTTGACTCATTGTTTCAAAAAAAACATGCTTCAAGGATAGAAGAAATCGAAAATCAGAGAGAAGATATGGACGAGACGATAAGAAAGAAAAGAATATCTGGTTCTTGTGAAGATTATACAAAATACATAACGAAAAAGAAGAATCTGATAGAATTACTTGAATTTTACCAAAAAATGCAAGATGATGTTTATCTTATGAAAACACCCGTATCTGGTGGTTATAATTTTCTTTTTGATTTTATTGCATATGAAAGTATTATCCCTAAGTGTGAACTAGAGATAAAAACAAATAAATATTCGCTAAAAAAAGAAATTGACTATTATAAAAAATATGGAAGAAGAAAACCATTTTTTGAAAAATAACGTTAAATAATTGTTAAAATAGAATAAATGTATAATGAAGAACTTAAAAAATAAGAATTACAAAAAGAATAGCAAAAGGATAAAAATTAATAGAGAAATTTCTATGAAGTTTTTTTATGTATTAGTATTTATCTTTATTGTGTTCACTGTTTCATTTTTCTTTTCTTTGCACTTTTGGGGTTTTGGTTTGTTCTCTCGAATATTATTTGGAATGGTTGTCTTGTTTCTTTTTTCTTCGGTATTAGTTTTCTTGGTTGCAAATGAGAAAACAAAATATCTTTCAGATATTTATGTTTCGAAAGAACATATTTTTCTTATTTATAGAATTCAAGACAAAATTGTTGAAGAAGTTAAAATAAAAAAATCAGAAATTGATTTATTTAGAGTAGATGCAAAAGTAAGATTGGAAAAGAATCCAAAAGAAAAAACTCAATCTATACAATCTTTTTTAAGAGTAATAGTAAAATTAAATAATGGAAAAATATATTCTAATAGAGAGCTTTTTGATTTTGAATTAGATGATGAAAAAGAAAATGAATTTAATATAGAACAATTTGAACAAGCAATTCCTAAATTAGAAAATCCCTCTCTGAAAGCTGAAATGATGCGTAATAAGGATTTTATATTAGAAAATATGGAAAAAATTCCTAAAAGAGAAAAAAATTATGTAAATATGTTTGGTAATTATTCATATTTATTTGATTTTATTTCTTGTGAACAGATAATTCCAAATTTTGAATTTAATATGGATATAAGACATCCTATGGTTAGTGCTGACCTTGATTTTTATAGGAGATATGGAAAAAGATTACCAATATTTCATAGAATTAAAAAGTCTATTACTACCGTAAATATAATTATCATAATTATGTTTCTTTGTGCACTTATTTTAAAGATAATTTTGTTGGTATATTCATTATTCTCTATGTAGCTAATCTTCATCAAAAAGCCATTCAAGTAAGTCAGCTTTACCGTCATTATCAGCATCTTCTGTAAATGCACGATTATCCATATTTGTATGTGCTTCGCCGACCCAGTCAACATACATATCATCACTATCTGCATTTAAGTTATGGTCTTTTAATGCGTATTCGGATGTACTATCTGCATATAACGCAACAGGAATATCATAATCATTTTGATTTTTAGAATAGCCTGTTATTGCAGCCGCTTTTGAGAATTTATAACCTTCATCATCTTTAAATACTTCACTATCTGCCATATATAATGCGCCAGTTCCGCCCATACTATGACCAACAATTGTTATATTATTTGCATCAATATTATGGGTTTCGCCAAATGTTGTTAGAATTTGGTCAATATTTTCTGCAGAACGCTCATTATCCCAATAGCCTTGTGCTGTTGGACATATTATATAGCCATTAAAACCTTCTGGAAGGTTATAATCATCCATTATTTGGGTATAAAGTGAGTGTTCATTGCCTCCAGCACCATGTAAGTAAACTATAACTGGTACTTCTTCATTCGGGTCAAGGTTTTTAGGTTTAATTACACTATAACTCATATTAGTATCACCTTCACCTTTAATCGCTTCAAAGCCTTCATTTATATCAAAAGTATTAGCTTTATCTTTTTGACTATATTTATCTTCCAGCTCTTTTGATTTAGCTTTATTTAGATGTGTATCAATTTCACTTAATTCTTTTTGTACGCTATTTAAGGTGTCTTTTGCTGATTGCAATGCTGTTTGCGCATCATTTCTCACTTGATTATAGTTTTCAAGTGCGGCTTTGGTATTTTCATTACAAGTTTGTAGAATTTGATTTTCAATATTTGATTTTTCTGTTTCTAACTGCTGTAACAATCTTGTATTCTCAGTTAAGCTTGTCTCATTTTCTGTCTTTTGACTTTCTAAGTCTGTCTTTTGAGCTGTTAAATCATTCTTTTGTGCGTTTAATTCTGCAATTTGTGCACTAATCTCTGCTTTTTTAGTCGCAACGGCTTTTTGTGCTTCTTCATCATCTGCTGGTGCAGATAGAGAAGATAGGGCTGAATTAAGCGCTGAGATACTACTGTCTACAGAAGATATTTCTGAATCTACGGACGATATTTGTGTATCTAAATCTGAAATAGTAGAAGTAAGTTCATTAATTGTATTATCTGTTTGTGTTATTGCTTCTAGATTTTGATTTCTACTTTCTAATAATGCGGGGTCAATATTGTCTTCGTCCATTGCTGCATCATATTCTTCTTTTGCTTTTGCAATATCATCTTGATTTTGACTAATTGTATTATCAAGGTTTTGAGATTCTTCATTAATTTTTGATTGTTGTGAACTCTTTGCTTCTTCAAGTTCTTTTCTTGTCATCTCAGAATAGTCTTTAGTAGTTTCGGTTGGTGGAGTAAAAATATTATTTGGAGTTCTGCTTGAATTGTTAGTTGGTGCTGCTGATGTTGGTGTGTTTGATGTTGGCGCTGTTGAATTATTAGTGTTTTGTGCTCCATTATTGTTCATAGATGCATTAGCACTATCGGCTAATTCTTCAGCCTCTTGTGTTGATGAATTATCTTGTGTGATTCCTTTTTCTTTAAATAAATCACTCAACATATCTAACATTGAGTTTTCTTGATTATCATTTGCAGCATATTCATCAATATTTTCAACAAACTCTTCATCCTCAAGCAAGCCATTTACCATATCAACCATAAAGTTTGCTTCTTTATCATTTTCTTGATTTTCATCTAAAACAAATTTGCCGTCTTGCATTTCTGTATCAAAAAGTTCAGCTAGTTCAGTATATTCATTTTCTAGATTAATTTCATATTCTTCATCAATAAATTTTTGAAACTCGTTCCCAAAAGTAAATAGATTTATATTATCAAGGTCTTTTTCTTGACTAATTTTTGTCGAAGAAATACCTTGATCTATCAAAAATTCTTTAAATTTCAATTTTAAATCATAGAAATTCAAATAAATTTTCTCCTAAAATGACTGTATATTTTATGTCGGCATAATTTCAACAAACTTTAGGTGCAAATTCATTAATTTTAATATTTTTGGGGCAAATTAAAAATTATTTATTTGATTAATCAGATACATCTGCATAACACAAATAATCGAACATATCTTGGAAACTATCCCAAGAAATATGTATTGTGTTTCTCGTGTTGTGAGGGTTTACAATCTCAACTGTTTGATTGTGGATATTTATACTTTTAATGGAATATGCGTGTTTACATAGGAACAAGCATTGTGGGTCCATATAACTACCATATCTACCTTTTTGGTGTGTAGAACAAGTTACTATATAATTATCTAAATTTTGGCTTAATTTATAAAACGCATTTTTTATATCTGGACTTCTGCCTTGAATTGTTTTGCTTGAAATACCAGTCATTTTCTTCAAGGCTGTTGACATAAACCCACCCTCATCAATTTTTAAAAACATGGTTGGTTTTATCTCGTTTGAAGAAGAAAATATGCTTATTTCTTCTTGTTTTAGCATTTTTGCATAAGCACGCTCTATTGCTTTTATACCAAGGTCTCCAGATACACTTCTTTTTTCTTTATCGTCTTTTCTTTGTCCATCAAGCTCATCTAGTCTAACTTTTATTGGTTCTTTTTTATGGAAAGAAACAATATAATTTCCTTGGTTATCAACAGTAACCATTTTTTCTAGTAGTTGTCTGCCTTTTTTCGAACGTGACATTCCATAAATGGTTGATAATAAATAGCAATCACCAACGTTAGCTTGTGATAGTTCTAATTCTGATAAATCACAATAAAAAGGTTTTATTCTACTTTGCGGAACAACTTTTGTTCCATTTCGTGAACCCAAATCTGTTGCATAAATTTCATTGACATATTTTTGAAGTTTTAAATGTTGATTTGATACTTGATTGTAAAACTCATTTACTTGAATAGAAGAATATGGGGCACGTCCAAGAGTAATAGTTCCATATCTATCTAACATTTCTAAAATGTTAGAATTACGCATATCAATCGTAAAATTATCACCAAGATATAATTGGCAATTTCTAGGGATTTTAGTTGGTGTTTCTGGCTTTAGAAACATAATATCTTCAACCTTAGATAGGTTATTATCTTCGATTGATAAATTACTTGAAGGAATATATGAAGTTCCATTTGTTGAACCTAAATCTTTAACAACAATGTTTTTACCATTCTTTGTTAATGATACGTGTTTCCGAGAAACACTGGGTTCTTCAAATACAATATCGCAACTAGAGTCACATCCGACTATAAGTGAATCTCCGTCTTTCATAGAATTAATTCTTTTTTCTATGTTAGGCAAATAAAGAATTTCATCCTCACATAGTTTAATTGCACCATTTACTGGTATTTCATAATTTTTGTTTGGTTCAAACTGGAATTTTTTATTTAAATTAGGTGTTTCTGTTAGATTTTTACAGATTACAGTTCCATTTGTAGAACCTAAATCTGTTGCAACAAGACTTCCATTACGTTTTTTGTGTAAACGAAGATGTGAACCAGAAACATAATCGTTGATTCCTTGAAACTTTGTTTCATTTCTCCCAAAATCAATGTATTCATTTGGTTTTAATGATTGAAGAATATATTTCATTTCATTAGAAGATAAATCTAAAATAGCTGTTGTACCTAGTTTAAATATAGAATCTTCACAAACAACATATTCTTTTTTCGGTTCCATTTTTAAATCTTGATGAAGAAATTGTGCATTTGTTGGTTGTTTAAAAAGCCCACAAAAGCTTTGGTTTTGTACACCAATTACATCAAGTGCATTTGCTTGTACTTGCTTTTGTTCTGTTACTTGTGACTTCTTAGATTTTTGTTTTGGTTTGTCTCCTTTATTTATATTTGCAATTTTATTAGAATTTGAGATTTTCATATAAGCCTCATACTATATAAAAACAAAAATAAGTTTAAATTTGTCAGTTTGATAGAAAGTAATTGATGTATTTTTAGTAAAAGAATTTAAATAATAAGCCTAATAAATTTCTGGAACATATGGAATAGGTAGAAGTTGTATTCTTATCTCTATCACATTCATACATCTGACCACGCAACAACTAAATGCTTGCAAACGTTTGTTGAAAAAATAAAACCAAACGTAATAATACCTATTCATACAGAATCAAAGGCTAAATACAAGGAGTTGTTTAATTTGCCAATTATAGATGTTGACGATGGATTGACCTTTCGATTGTAGGTAATTAAGCCTTTTTAATATCAGATAGAATATTTGTGTTCAATACGCAAAGGCAACTATCACCAGGACCATTACCGCCCCAGCCACTAATGGCATCAATACCTAATTTTTCTATTATAAATTCTCGAGAATAAGCATTGATTAGTTTTGCTGGGAAGTCATAAAGTGTATCTGGATCGTTGCATTTTTCTGCGGTTAGTCCTATGAATTCAGCAATTTTTTTGCAGTTATCGTAGCTCGTTACATTTTCGTAAAAGGCGTTATCTGCATCAGCTACAATACCTTTTGCTTTGGCTTTAATTACAGAACCATAATTCATCGCAGAACCGTAATCTGCAAAATAAATACCGGGTCCTAGCTTTGTTCTTCCATTATGGATTTTGTTTACATCAAAGCCATTTTTCATAATACTATCAACGTTAGCTGGATTTAATGTGCCGTGATAAACTGTTGAGTCAAAAGTTTTTGCACCGTGTATTGATTGTCTTAAATAATCGCGGATAGTTGAGTGTATTACGCTTCCATTTTTACCACCCGTCTTGATTTCAAATATTTGTTCATCTAAAAATGTTTTAACTTCTGGTATTAATTTCCCATTAGAATCAAAAAATAATTCAGTTAGTTTTTGGTTGTATTCGCTAATCATTTCTTTGTTTTTATCGTACGCAGTCCAAAATTCGTCATATGGTAGGCTATAAACATCCATTAATTTTAGCTCTGGTATATTTGGAAGCTTATCATTTTTACCTTTAGCTACCGTATTATAGCTATTACCAAAGTTGATATTAGATGCGTATGCTCCAAGTTTACTTATGTCCATAAATTACCTTCTGAATATACATTGTATTTATATAAAAACAAATGGTTATTTTAAATTGTTAATAATTTGGGGAATTGTACCTTGTTTTATACAAAATTTATTAAAGCTTATGTAATGATGTCATTCCGAACTAGTTTTGGAAGCTAATATTTGTAAGATACTGAAACCAGTTCGGCATGACAGTTTCATTGCAATCCGTGTGACTTTGGAAAGAATATTTAAACAAATAAAAATAGCAAGGGAGTCTTGGATTTTCCTCTCTCTCGGGCAAGTTGTATTTTGACATTTGGTTTGAGAAGAAAGAACAATAAGTTTGATAAATTTATTGGTGCATCAAACGATGCACCCTACCTACTTTTTTAAATTTAGAAAAATCTCACCGAAATATTTTGAAAAAAGAGTTCCGTATCCGAT
>JAFTSM010000038.1 GCA_017467305.1 Candidatus Gastranaerophilales bacterium | reverse complement strand
AGTAAAATATCGCTCGAAAAAGTTTTAGAAATTCCAGATATGGATAGAAAATTTGTTTGGGCTTATTCAATAAAAGATTACAATAATCTTTTTGATAGTTTCAAAGAAAACGCATATAATAGTTAATTTACTTGCCTAAAAATAGAAAAAAATATAACATAGAGTAAATAGATTCAAAAGAGGTTTAAAATGGCTACAGACTGTATTTTTTGCAAATTAGCAAACAATGAAATTCCCACAAATTTAATCTATGAAGATGATAATGTTGTTGCGTTTAACGACTTAGCACCACAAGCACCAACACATTTTTTAGTGATTCCTAAAAAACATTATTCTTCTTTAAATGAAATAAGTTCACAAGAAGAATTTGGAAATATTTTTTCTGTAGTGCCTAAAATTTGTGCAAAACTGGGAATTAAAGAATATAGAACTGTAATTAATACTGGTGCAAGTGCTGGTCAAACAGTGTTTCACATTCATGTGCACGTAATGGCTGGTAGAGAGTTTGGTTGGCCAGCTGGATAAAATATATGTATAACAGATGGTATGATAAATATTCAGATTTAAAACATCTTCTACTACTCTTAGAAACAGTAGATGAATATAATATTGAAATTATTGCCCAAGATTTTTTGCAAATAATAATTTCTAAATATAAAGATGAATTTGATTATGTTATACAAGAGCTTAATGATAATCCACCACCACGATATAATAGGTGGTACGATAAAAACTATAATTTACACACATGTATTGAATTTATAAAAACATTAGAAGATAATGAAAAAGCGGAGTTAATAAACGCATTTATAATGTCACTTTTAAGCTTTATAACAAATGTAGATGATGAATAAAAACATATTAATAACAGGCTCTTCACAAGGAATTGGACTCACTATTGCAAAACATTTTGCAAATATTTTTAATGTTTATATAACTGGAAGACACAAAGAAAAATTAGAAAAATTATGCTTTGAAAATGGGTTCAAAGGATATGTTGCTATAGATTTGTTTGAAGAAAATGCACCACAAAAGCTTTTTGAACAATTAAATGTTGATATTGATATTTTAGTTAATAATGCTGGTGTATATTTTTATTCACCAATTGAAAAAATGCAACATCAAGATGTTATTAATTCAATAAGATTAAACTCTTTAGCACCATATGAATTAATAAAATATGCAATTCCGCATATGAAAAAACAACAATGGGGTAGAATTATAAATATAGGCTCTATTTCTGGTGTTATGGGTGAAGCAAATGCTTCTGTGTATTCTATGACAAAAGCTTCTTTGATAGGATTAACAAAATCATTAGCATTAGAAGTTGCACAAGATAATATCACCGTTAATATTATTAATCCAGGTTGGGTTGATACTGAATTGATTAATAATGAAAATTTAGAAGAAGATTTTTCAAAAGAAGAAATTATTGAAACAATACCACAACGTAGATTTGTTACTCCAGAAGAAATTGCAAATACTTGTGAATTTTTAATTTCTGATAAAGCAAACACAATAACTGGTCAATCAATAAACATTTGCGCTGGTTTATCATTAGGATTCTAAACTAAAATTAGTCCAATATTTTAAATATATTTCTTAAAATTCCATTATTTTCTTTTAAAAGTCGTTGTGCTTCTGTTTCAGAAAGATTGTATTTTATCTCTAAAACAGCTTCTTTTAAGTTGTAATTGTTTGCTTCTAAGACTTTTTTAGCTTTATCTTGCGTACATTCTGTTATTGCACAAACAATTCTTTCTGCTCTATCTTTTAATTTTATATTTGTTGGTTTCACATCCACCATTAGGTTTTTATAGGTTTTGCCAATTTTGACCATAGCACCAGTTGTTAGCATATTAAGAACCATTTTTTGCGCAGTTCCAGCTTTCATTCTAGTTGAACCTGTTATTGCTTCAGCACCAGTTTCAATACAAATAGCAACATCAGCAAATTCACTCATTTTAGCTTCTTTATTACAAGTAAGTGCAATTGCTTTTATACCTTTTTGTTGTGCTAGTTTTAAAACCTCAATAACATAGTTAGCGTTGCCACTAGCAGAAATTGATACAACGGTGTCATTTTCATTAATGTTTGCGTTTTTAAAATCTTCACGTGCAAGTTCAATAGAGTCTTCTGCACCCTCTATTGCAAAACGAAGTGCACTGTCGCCACCTGCAATAATGCCTTGTACCATTTCATTTGGTGAATTAAACGTTGGTGGACATTCTGAAGCATCTAAAACACCAAGTCTACCACTTGTACCAGCACCAAAATAGAATAATCTGCCACCATTTAAAAAGTTTTCACTAATAATATCAATAGCTTTTGCAATAGCACCTAAATTTTCTGATATCTTTTGTGCAACAGTTAGGTCTTCATTATTAATCATTTTAGCTATTTCAAGGGATGAAGAAATATCTATATCTACTGTATTTGGATTTGCTTTTTCTGTAATAATTACATCACTCATTTACTTCTTCAACTCCTGTATTTATAGTTTTTAAGTTTTCAAAAATATCATAATTCTTTAAATCTAAATCAGTATCAAGTTTAGAATCTAAAACAAAAAATGTTGAACCGCTACCTGACATTAATGAATTTTTAACTCTGGTTTTTAATATTCTTAATTCTTCATAGCTTGGGAATAGAGCTTTTTCTAAACTGTTATAAATTAAATTTTTATCAAACTCGCCTTTTAATAAAAGCTCTTTCATTTTAGTTGTGTTATCTGGGTTTGATTTATCTTCTAATTTTGAAAAATTAATATAGGCTTCTTTAGCACTTATACCAAGATTTTTAGGTTTGATTAAAGAAACACTTTGTTCATAAAATGGTATTTTTTCAATAACCTCACCTCGAGAAGTACATAGGGCACAGCCACCATATAAACAGAAGTTTAAATCAGACCCTAATGAAGCACAAAGTTCATCAATTTCTTTTTCGCTTAAAACATTAGCAAACAATTTATTTAAAGCAAAAAAAGTACCTGCAGCATTTGTGCTACCACCAGCGAGACCAGCTGCTATTGGAATATTTTTTTCAATATAAACATTTAATTTAATATCATTTATATTGGCTTTTTCAAAGAATTTTATTGCTGCTTTATAAATCAAATTAGACTCATCATAAGGAATTTCATTAGAATTGCCATTTAAACAAATTTCTAATTTTTCAGATTTTTCAACCTCAAAAGTAAGATAATCATATAAACTAACAGTCTGCATAATAGATTGAAGATTGTGAAATCCGTCTTCTCTCTTGTTTAAAATTTCCAACGTCAAATTAATTTTGGCTGGAGTTTTTACTTTTAATTTTTTCATAGATTGCCTTTAAGATTTTCTGAAAGCTCTCCCATTTGTTTTATAGAAAGAGTTTCGCCTCTCAAATTTTCATCAATATTTAAATCTTTTAAAGTTTTTTCTACTGCGTTCTTAGAAAAACCAACGTTCACTAATGAATTTTTGATATTTTTTCTTCTTGTTGCAAAACAACCTTTAACAACTTTTCTAAAGAAAGAATAATTATTCAATTTTAATAATGGTTCTTTTTTAATAGTTAATTTAACAATAGCTGAATCAACCTTTGGTGCTGGGAAAAAAGAACGAGCAGGTACTTTTCTTACAAATTCTATATCTGACCAAAATTGAGCCAAAATAGATAATAACCCAAATTCTTTTGATGGTGAATTTTCGTTTGCAGTTAATCTTTTTGCAACTTCATACTGAACCATTAAAACTACTTGAGAAATTGAGTTTCTATTTTTATTCTCTAAATCATCAACTTCACCCAATAAATGCGCAAGAATTGGAGACGTAATGTAATAAGGAATATTAGCAACTACTTTAATATTTTCTCCAAATTGAGATAAGTCTGTTTTTAAAATATCTTGGTGGATAATTTCTAAATTAGGTGCATTAAGCTTAGATATTTCATTAACCATATCTTCATCAAGTTCAACTGCATAAACTTTTTTAGCAAGGTTAACAAGCTGTTCTGTAACAAAGCCAAGTCCAGGACCAATTTCTACTACAACATCGTCTTTTGTAATATCTGAAACATCTAAGATTGTTTCAATAGCAGATTCATCGGTCAAAAAGTTTTGACCAAGTCTTTTTTTAGCTCTAAATTTTCTTGCACGTTCAAAATAATTCATAGTCCTTATGATACTAAAAAAAGAGTAGGAAGTAAAACCTACTCTTTTTAAATTAAATATTTTAATTACAATAAATCAACATCAGAAGATTCTAGTGGTACACCCATTAAGCGTTCTAGATTTGCTGCTGATACGTGGTAATTCAACAATGAATTATAATAATCTAATTGAGCGTTTCTATATGTTGTTTCTGCATCTTTTAACTCAATTGCATCACCTAAACCAACTTTATATCTGCCAGAAGCTTGGTCATATTGTTCTTTAGCTTGATCCATTGATAATTTAGAAACTGTGATACTTTCTTGAGCATTTGTCATATTAATATGTGCTTGTTTTACTTCAAAATAAATATTTTGTTTTACGTTTTCATAATCAGCTACATCTTTATTATGAGTTGCTTTCGCTTCATCAACTTGTTTCTTCAATAGCATTAAGTTTACTGTTGAATAATTGATTTGAGCACCAAATTGGTAACCATAGTCAGTATCAACTTTCTTACCACCACGAGTATAACTTCCAAATGCTGAAACATTAGGAGCAAATGCTCTTTTTGAAGCTCTTACTAATAAACCAGAAGCATCAGCTTTCTTTTTAGCAGCTAATAACTCTGGGCTTGTTTCAAATGCTGTATTTACAGCTTCTTCCACTTCAATACCATAAGCTTTTTTAGTTAATGTATCTGTTACATCATAATCAGAATAATCTGGTTTACCCATTGCATTACTTAATTGAACATAAGCCACTTTTAATGTATTTTTTGCTTGGATTAAGTTCAACTTAGCACGTCCTAAGTTATATTCAGCAGTTAAAACATCAATCTTAGCCTTTGTACCAATATCATAATATGCTTTTGCTTGTTCTAAGTGAAGAGTAAAGTCTGCAACTGTATCTTCATAAACTTGAACTTGTTGTTGAGCAAATAACAAATTGTAATACGCTTGTTTTACTGTGAAAACAACTGTATTAATGCTGTTTTCTAAAGCAAATTTAGTTGATTCATAAGTTCTTTTTGCTAAGTCAGCTTGTGCTTTTGTTTTACCAAAGTCAAATAAAAGCATATTACCTGAAACTGTTGGAGCATAGAACATATCATATTCTTGTGTTGGGAATGCAAAGTTTGCAACTTGCATATCATTTCTTGAATAACTTACACCAGCAGAAAATGTTGGGAAGAAGTTTGACCAAGCTTGACCTATTTTACTCTTATAAATTTCAGAATTACTCAATGCAGATTTAATTGCAGGATGGTTTTCCATTGCAATTTTTACACATTCATCAACTTTAATTATTTTAGTTGTTTCAACACTACCTTCATAGGCAGTATTAGTTAAAGTTGTTTGTTCTTCTGCTTTTTCAACAACTGCTGGAGTTTCTTCTATTGTTTCTGCTTTATCATCAACTAAAGTTACTTCGTTAACAGCTTTTTTAGCATCTTTTTTTGCTTGTTTTTCAGCTTTAGCAAGTTCTTTTTCTTTTTGCTTTTGAGCTTTTAAAGCTTCTTTTTCCGCTTTTTTAACAGCTTCTTGTTCAGCCTTTTGTTTTTCTGCTGCAACTTTTTCAGCTTCTTTCGCAGCTTTCTCTAGCTCTTTTTGTTGTTTTTTTAGTTTTTTTGCTTGTTCTTCTTGCTCTTTTTTAACAGAATCTATTGTTTTAAGTGCTTCACCTTGTGGCTCAACTACTTCAATATCCTCAGCTAAATCTTTATTATCACGAGTAAATATATTTTTTACTTTTTGAACAAAAGGGGTTTTAGCTTCAGTTGTTTTTACTTCTGTTAAAGTTGGCGGAAGTTCATTAATAACCTCATCTCTAAATGGGTTATCATTGGCAAACACTGGGCTTGCCATAACCAAAAACATAAATATAAATAATTTCTTGTTCATTTTTCCACTCTTATTCTATATTACATATTTTGTTGTTTTGCTAACTTCTCTTGTTTTCTTTTTGCTGCATTTTCAACCATGGATTGAACTACAACATAGAATACTGGAGTTAAAATAGTACCAATTGTTGCTGCGGCAACCATACCGCCAAATACTGTAGCACCAACAGCTATTCTTGATTGAGCACCAGCACCAGTAGCGAATACCATTGGTAATACCCCAAATACGAATGCTAAAGCTGTCATCATAATAGCTCTGAAACGTAGTCTAGCTGCTTCTATTGCTGCGTCTTCAATACTCATACCTTGTTGTTCGTGCAAGTCTCTTGCGAACTCTACAATCAAGATAGATTGTTTTGCTGCAACCCCGATTAAGGTAATCATACCGATTTGTGCATATAAGTCGAAAGATAATCCCATCATCATTTGGAAAATTAACGCACCTAATGCAGCAATCGGAGCAATCAACAATACTGCAACTGGGATTGACCAGCTTTCATACAATGCGACTAAGAACAAGTAAACGAAAGTTAGAGCTAACGCTACAACAACTGTTGTTTGACCTGATGATTCTCTTTCTTGCATTGATGTACCAGACCAGTCGTAACCTACATCTTGTGGTAGTACGGTGTTAGCAACGTTTTCCATTGCTATCATAGCTTCACCAGATGATTTACCGCTTGAAGGTTGACCAGCAAATTGTACTGAACGATATTGGTTAAATCTTGTAATTGCTGCAGCACCTACAGTTTGTTCAAGACTTACCATTGTTCTTAGAGGAACCATTTGTCCTCTCATGTTTTTTACATAAATTTTATCAATATCAGTTGCTTTGTTTCTGAAATCATCTTCTGCTTGAAGTTGAACTCTGAACACACGACCTAATTTATTGAAGTCATTTACGTAATATGAACCTAAAGTTGAAGCCATTGTTGCATATAATTCTTGGATATCAACATTTTGTGCTAAAACTTTAGCATAATCAATATTTAATCTATATTGTGGAACGTTAGCTTGGAATGTTGTATAAACGTTATTCAAGCTAGGGTCTTGGTTTGCACTAATCATTAATTTTTGTGCAAAACCTTCGATATCTTGAAGTGAGTGTTCACCTTTAGATAACATTTGGAACTCAAAACCACCTAACATACTCATACCAGAAATAGCTGGAGGAGAGAAACAAGCAATTTGAGCTTCATTAATCTTAGCATATCTTTTTCTCAACTCAGATAAGATACCATTATGAGATAAGTCTGTTGGTTTTCCTTGAGCTTTTCTAATAACCCATTGAATTGGGTTTACTTGTCTTTCGTGCCACTCTAATAATGGAGTGATACAGAAAGCTTGGTTTGTAGGTCCTATACCAGCAAAAGTAATAACTTTATCTTTTTCAACACCTTCAACTTGTTTTGCTTCTTCTGTCATTTTTAATAAAACTTCTTGAGTTTTATTTAATGCACTACCTGGAGGCAATACAACTTGTGCCATTACTACAGCTTGGTCTTCATCTGGAATAAAACCAGTTGGGATAAATTTAAATAAAATACCCATTAAAATTAAGAAGATTGTATATAAAGTAATTGTTAGTTTTTTGTTATAAACAAATGTTTTAACAACATCTAAATACCATTTTGTAACTTCATCAAATCTCTTATCAAAAGCAACGAATACTTTTTTAATGAAAGCTGTAAAGAAGTTACTTGGTTTTCTATTTGGGTCTTCTGCTCTTAATACCATTGTACACATAGCTGGTGATAGAGATAGCGCACAAACTGCTGATAATGCGATTGATACGGCAATACATACAGCAAATTGTCTATACATTAAACCAGATAATCCAGCTACAAATGATACTGGAACGAATACCGCCATAAGAACCATAGCCATAGCAACTAACGCTCCACCTACCTCTTGCATTGTAAGTTGAGTTGCTTCTACTGGTGTTTTACCTTCTTCTAAGTGACGTTTTACGTTTTCAATTACTACGATAGCGTCGTCTACTACTACCGTTACCGCAAGTACCATCGCAAACAAGGTCAATAAGTTAATGGACATACCAAACACTGGCAATGCCGCAAATACACCTATTAACGATACTGGAATTGTTACGAACGGAATTAATGTTGAACGCCAATCACCTAAGAATACGAAGATTACAACAATTACGATTAATGCTGTAATCATAATAGTAAAGAATACCTCTTTCATAGATTCACGAATGAATTTAGAGTCATCATGCATCATTTTAACTTCTAATGATTGAGGTAATGTTTTATTGATTTGTGCAATTTTTTTATTAACTAAATTAACTACTTCAATAGTGTTTGCACCAGGTAATGGTACAACTTGGATAACTGAAGCTGGTTTACCACCGATAAAACCGATTTTATCGTAAGAATATGCACCTAATTCAACCCTTGCTAGGTCTTTTAATTTGATTTGAGAACCGTCTGTATTAGAACGAACAATAATTTCTTCAAATTCTTCTGGTTCAACTAAACGACCTTTTGTCATTAGAGTCATTCTTAATGTTTGGTTTGATTTACTTGGAAGAGAACCTAACGCACCAGATGAAACTTGTACGTTTTGACCAGCAATAGCTGCTCTTATTTCTGATACAGAAACATTTAAGTTAGCCATTTTACTTGGGTCAAGCCATATTCTCATACTGTAATCACCAGCACCAAATACGTTAACTTCACCAACACCATCTAAACGTTTAATTTCATCTTTAATATAAATAGTTGCATAGTTTGTTAAATCTAATTGAGTCCAAGAACTATCACTAGATTCAAGGTTTAAGATACAAGCACCAGCACCCGCTACTTTGTTTGTAGCTGTTACCCCTAAACGTTTAACATCTTCTGGTAACAACGGTTCTACTTGTTGCAATCTGTTTTGTACGTTTACAAGGTTGATATCTTTATTTGTACCAACTTTGAAGAATATATTTAATTGATACATTTCATCATAACAAGTTGATGACATGTATAACATATTTTCAACACCGTTAACTTGAGATTCTACAAGTGATGCTACTGATGATTCAATAACGGCAGCACTTGCACCAGGATATGATGCAGATACTGTTACTTGAGGTGGTGTAATATTTGGATATTTTTCTAATTGCAAACCAAACATTGAAACCAAACCTACTATAGTGATAAAGATTGATATTACCATCGCAAAACGAGGTTTTGTAATGAAGAAATATAATCCCTTTTTCTTTTTATTATCTTCCATTTTTATGTTCTACCTATTATTTTGCTTATTCTACTGTTTCTGTTTGTTCTACTTCAGTTTCAACTTCAGCATTTTTTTCTACTTCTGTCTTAACTTCAGTTTCTGCTTCTGTTTTTACTTCTGTTTCAGTTTCTAAAGGGCTTGGAACAACAACTTGTCCAGGCATACGGATACTTTGAACACCTTTTGCAACAACAACATCAGTTGCTTCAAGACCTTCTTCAACTACCCAGTTTTTATTAACTTCTTGTGAAACTTTAATATTTTTTCTAACAGCTTTGTTTTCTTCGCCAATAGTCCATACATAATAACCTTGAGCATCATTTAAAGCTGCAGCTTGTGGAACTGCTAACGCTTGTCTTGGAACTGTTGATTTAACCATTACGCTAACAAAGTCACCAGGAACTAATAATTCATTAGTGTTCTCAAAAGTTGCTCTTAAATCAATAGTACCAGTTGTTGGGTTTACTTCATTACCAACATATTCAATTTTTCCAACTTCATTAAAAATAGTTCCGTCAGCTAATTGAAGTTTAACCTCCATATTTGCAAAATCATCTGAAGTATCATTCTTTTTAAGTTTTAAAAATTCACTACTTTTTAAATTAAATAAAACATAAATAGGGCTTGTGCTAACAACTCTAGCGATAGGACCAGTTGCTGTATTAACTAAGTTACCCTCTGTAATAATGATTTTACCAATTTTACCGTCGACTGGTGAAACAATTTTTGTATAGCTTAAATTTAATTTAGCATCAGCTAACTGTGCTTTTGCTGCATCTAATGCTGCACGAGAAGAATCTCTAGTCGCTAACGCTTGGTCATAATATGATTTACTTACATAATCACTTTTAACAAGTTCTTGTGCTCTTGCTAATTCTTTTTCTGCATTAGTTAAAGTTGCTTGTGCTTGTCTTACATTTGCAGCTGCAGTATTTACCATATTTTGGTATTGGTCTGGTTCAATTAAGAATAACGGTTGACCTTTTTTAACTTTGTCACCTTCTTCAAAATAACTTTTTTGTAACCAACCATTTATTCTTGCAACAATATCAACTGAATATTTAGCTTCAACTCTACCAGCTGAATCTGATTCAGAATAAACATCTACCATTAATGGATTCATTGTTTGAACAGCTTTAGGCATTTTTGCTGCTTCTTGTTGTTCTACACCAGCCTTCCAGCTAGTATATTGTTTCCAACAAATTGGGAAAACTATTAGTATCACCAAGAATAATATAATTCTGTTCTTTTTGCTCATATTTTATCCTCTTTATTCTATTTTCAAATTATTCTTATACATTGTCATTAATTCAAATAAATCTTTTACTTTTTCTTCGCCCATAGATTTTAATGCACTATATTCATACTCTTTGGCTTTAGAAATAATTTGTTCAGCATAATTTTTGCCTTCTTCAGTAAAAGAAATAACTTTATTTCTTTTATCAGAATTAGATTCAATCGGTTCTTTTATATACCCTTTCTCAAAGAAACCTTTGATTATCGCATTTACAGTCTGTTTAGGTAAATAAGTTAATTGTACAATATCCTTTTGTGTACAATTACCACTCCTATATATAAATCCCAAAACTTTTAATGCTGTGAGTGTTAAACCAACAGATTTTGCATATTCATTATAAAAACCAGATACTTCTATATGTATCTGCCATAATTTATCAGAATATTCTTCTACCTTCAGCTTATCCAAGTGTAAATTCCCTACGTTAGTCCGAAATTTTACAGTCCATTTATGGACTATTATAATTCAAATAAAATTGTAGTGTCAATTATTTTTGCAACATTTTTGCTCTAGATTTCAAATATCTATCAAGTTCGTCCGTCATAACCGATTTATCAGCCATTGAAGCCATTTGAAGTGTAAATCTCAAATCAAATTTTTTATCAACTATAAAAACTGTCGGAAAACCCATAATATTAAAATCTTTCACCATTTTTTCGTACATTAATTTGTCACAATTAATAACTGCAAATGAATACTTATCCTTATACTTGTTTGCAAACTCTCCAAAAATTGGCATAAAACGTCTACAATATGTGCACCAATCTACGTAAAACATAACAACCATCGGCTTATCTAGCTTTTCTGCGTCTTCAAATGTCATTACATTTTTATCTGGAACTTCTATTGGAGCAGATAAATTTTGTTGAGCTTGATATTGCTGTTCATTATTTTTTAACGCCAAATGCGCAAAAACAAATAACCCAATTACTACTACTACAAATAACCCTATAAAAAATTTTTTCTTCATAATTTAGCACCCTTTGGAACAACTGTTACACCACCAGCAGAGACCAAAAAGCCTCTTGCTCTATCTTCTTCTACATCAAAACCTATTCTTGTATATGGTGGAATATCTACATTTTTATCAATAATAGCTTTTCTGATTTCACAATATCTTCCAACGTTTACATTTTCCATTAAAATAGATTCTGTAACGTTAGAATAACTATTAATTCTTACTTGTGGCGATAATACACATCTTGAAATACTACCACCAGAAATAATACAACCTTCTGATACCATTGAGTTAGTTGCCATACCAACTCTATCACCTTCTTCCCAAATAAATTTAGCTGGTGGAAGATTGTTGTTGTAAGTTCTTAATGGCCATTCTGTAGAATATAGATTTAATACTGGTTTATAGTCTAATAAATCCATATTAGCTTGCCAGTAGCTATCAATGCTACCTACATCTCTCCAATGGCCACGTTCTTCTGGAGTCATACCAGTAAATTCATTTTGAGAATAGTCATAAACATAAACACTTTTTCCGTCAGCCAACATTTTAGGGATAATATCTTTTCCAAAATCGTGGTGTGAAGCTTGATTTTGTGAGTCTAATTCAACTTCTTTTACAAGTTCACTAGCTTCAAAAATATAATTCCCCATTGAAGCCAAACATAAATCTGGTCTACCAGGAATACATTTTGGTGCTGATTGTGGTTTTTCTACAAAACCAGTTAATCTCCATTCATCATCAACCTCTATAATACCAAATTCACTAGCCTCTTCTATTGGAATTGGAATAGCTGAAATTGTTAAATCTGCTTCTTTTTTCTTATGAAATCTCATCATTTGAGAAACGTCCATTCTATAAATATGGTCGCCACCAAAAACGCAAACGTATTTTGGTTTTTCATCATTGATATGAGTTATATTTTGATAAACTGCGTCAGCTGTTCCTTTATACCAATTACCGTCAGTCCTCATTTGAGCTGGAACTAAATCTATATATTGACCCAAAATAGGTGAAACTGGCCAACTTCTTGCAATATGTTGGTTTAGTGAGTCTGATTTATACTGAGTCAAAATTTTAATTTTATAAAAACCAGAGTTGATAAAGTTATTGATTACAAAATCAATAATTCTATATCTACCGCCAAATGGAACTGCTGGTTTTGCTCTGTCTCTAGTTAGTGGAAATAATCTTTTGCCTTCACCGCCTGCTAAAATCATTACAAGTGCTGTATCAAGTGCCAATTTTACCTCCTTTAGTCGTCATTTAGGCTCAATACTGCCATAAAGGCTTCTTGAGGAACTTCTACCCTTCCAACGGCT
>JAFTSM010000037.1 GCA_017467305.1 Candidatus Gastranaerophilales bacterium | reverse complement strand
CAATGGGCTAACAATTGGTTTGAAAACTATGTGATAGGTCAAGTTAAAGTTACAACTATCAGTGATGATAGAAGTATTTTAGATAAACATATTATTCCAGGGATAGGACATCGACCTTTAAATACTCTGACTACACACCGTTTGACATTATTTTACAAAGAATGCTCAAAGAAAAGTAATGGCAGAGGCAGAACACTTGACCCAAAAACAGTTAAGAATATCAGAGCGGTTGTAAATCGAATGCTTGAATGCGCTTGTGATATTGGGATATTAAAAGAAAATCCGAATTTGCGAGCAAAATATCCAAAATGTACGAAAAAAGAAACGCAGATATTGTGCCCTGAAGATTACGACAAACTTGTTAAATATTGCATTGAACAAGGCACTCAATGGGATATGCTTATAGTGTTCTTTCTATGTGTCGGTACAAGATTAGGCGAAGCTCTGGGCTTGCAATGGTCAAAGGTTAATTTTGACAAACATACAATCAGAATTAGCCAACAGTTGCAGGCGGTGCCTGATAATGATAAAAATGCGAAATACAAGTATAAGAAAGAGATTATAGATTCAACTAAAACAAAAAATTCAAATCGCACAATCTCAATGTCTGAGCCTGTCGCAAAAATACTTCGCAGGGTTAGAGCTTTACAGGCAGAAAATAAATTAAAACTAAAAGAAAAATACCATAGGAATTTAGACCTTGTATTTGCAAGAGATGACGGCTATTTTATTTGTGATACTACTTTTAGAGCTTTTGTAAATAAGCGGTTAGCAGAAGCAGGGATTGAACATCATAAAATACATTCATTCAGGCATTCTTGTGCAACAAATTTCTTTGAACAAAAAGCCGATATTAAAAAGGTTTCAAAATGGCTCGGGCATAGTTGTATAGGTATTACTTTAGACACTTATACTCATGTGTTACCGCACCATTTAGATGAACTGGCAGAACTCCAAAATAATCGTTTTAAACGGATATTCAGCAGTAACGAAAAAGAGATACCGGAAGAAATGTTACCACAAAAAGATGATTGGGGCGCATAAAAAATAAATAAGTTGTGGGAAGAAAAAGACCTATAATTATTGTAGGTCTTCCCTACAATTTAAAACAAAAAATAAGTATTTTATAAATACCATTAACACTGATTACATCAAGCAAGGAAGTAAATCTAAAATGAGTCTTATGAGCCCGACGAGCTACCAGACTGCTCCATCCCGCGTTATCTATTCAATTGTCTTGCGTTCCACCCTCGCAGTCTTCCAGACTTACCTCTCCTCGAAAGATATTTAATCTTTCTCGTCGGCAGAGTATCCCGCATCAACTTACTTATATTATTATTCGCTAAATATAAAAAAATCAAGCTTTTTTAATTATTGGTTATAAACTCAATAAAAACACCATTCACAGAAACATACACATTAATTTTGTTTAAAATTAAATAATTCTTTTTCTGAAATAGATAAAACTTCACTCATTTTAAACAATAAATTAATGCTAATACCTCTTTTAGCTGTTTCTATCTTCGCTAAATGTTCTCTTGAGATATCTAACAACTCTGCAAATTGATTTTGAGTTAGTTTTCTTAATTTTCTATACTTGGCAACATTTCTACCAAACTTTTGTAATTTTTCAAGTTCATTCATCATACAAATATTGTGTGACACTCAATTGGTTTTGTATGTAGTCCTATAGAGAACTTCAAGGCTATTTTATAATCTTAAATTTATATTCTTTACTTTTATTTTTAAAAAAGATAAGATTATAAAAAATGGAGAAACAATGAAAACAATTATTTGGAATATTTTTGTAGGAATACTAGTTGTTATAGCTATTATCGGTGATATTCAAATGGTAAATAGTTTAGAAAAAACATCACCAGAAGAAAACTATATAACTCAAGATGATATTGATAGAGCAACTAACTCCAATGATTTAATAATTAAAGCAATAAAAAAAGAGGGATTTTAAAAGTCCCTCTCTTTTTTAATTATAAAAGATTTTATTCTTTGTCTTCGTCTTCTTCAACAATTTCATCTTCATCAGCAGCTTCTTCTGTTGCATCAACTACTTCAACAGAAGTTACTTCACCTTCAACAATGTCTTCAGTTACTTCTTCGTTTTCATCTTCTTCATCATCAGAATCTTCAACTTTTTCTTCTTCCTCTCGAAGTTTCTTTCTTAGTTCTTCAAGTTCTTCTTCTGTTTTAGCTCTAATAATCGGAATATTTAGCATTAATGCAGCTGCATCACCATTATTACCAAGGTCGATTTCTAATTCTTCTTTGTTGATAACAACATATTTAGAAAATACCTCGATTAACTCTTCTCTCATTTTACTCATAATAAGAGGGTCTAATTTTGTTCTATCGTGCATTAAGATAACTTTTAGTCTATTTGTAGCGTCTGCACTTGTATTTTCAGATTTTTCAATTTGGAAAATCTCTAAAAATTTATTATATAGTTCAGAAAAAAGTGTTTTCATCTTCTTACTCCTTTCCTTGTTTGCCTAAGCTCGAAAAGAACTTTTTGAGCTTTCCTACTATATCTTTCGGCTCGTCAATATCCAAGAAAGGAACTTCTTCACCATTAATTCTTCTTGCTACATTTAAATATGCCTTACCAGCAAGTGATTTCTCATTATTAACAATTGGTTCACCTCTGTTTGTAGAAGTAATAATTCCAGTATCTTCTGGGATTACGCCAATCTTTTGACAAGATAGAATATTTTCTACATCTTCTACACTCATCATATCGTTAGATTTAATCATACTTGGTCTAACTCTATTAATTAGAAGTTTATAGCTTTCAACACCTTCAGCAGCTTCTAATAAACCAATAATTCTATCAGCGTCACGAACAGCAGACATTTCTGGAGTTGTAACAACAATAGCTTCTGAAGCACCAGCAATGGCTGTTTGGAAACCTTGTTCAATACCAGCTGGACAGTCAACTAAAACAAAATCATAATCTTTTTTTAATTTATCTGTGATTTTCTTTAATTGTTCAGCACTTACTGAAGATTTATCACGAGTTTGTGCTGCTGCTAATAAACATAAATTAGGGTTTTTCTTATCTTTAACTAAAGCTTGTTTTAGCTTGCAACGTTCTTCAACAACATCTACAAGAGTGTAAACAATTCTGTTTTCTAAACCTAATAAAAGGTCTAGATTTCTAAGCCCGATATCTGTATCGATAAGAACAACACTATGTCCATTTTTAGCAAGTGCAGTACCGATATTGGCACTTGTTGTAGTTTTACCTACACCACCTTTACCGGATGTGATTACTATAACTCTCCCTGCCATCTAATCTGCTCCTTAATCATTCATCTTAAATACTACTATTTCACCGTTTACAATTCTTGCTTCTTCCGGTGTAAAAGAATTTGTTTTTTCAATGTACACAGTATTCAAAGAATCTGGTCTTCTTGAATAACAATTTGCAATTCTTAATTGTATAGCGTTCATCTTTAACGCACGTACTTTTGCTTTTTGATTACCACTAGCACCTGCGTGAGCTATACCACTTAAAACACCCCAAACTGTAATATCACCAAATGCTGTGATTTCACAACCAGGATGACAATCCCCAATAATTACTATATTGCCTTCATAATTTATTACTTGTCCAGAACGTATAGTTTGTTTTATATACTTTGTTGGAAAACCTTCTAATTCAATATCTTCTTTTGTATATTCATCTTCTGGAACTACAAGTTCACCAATTTCTTCACGTTCTTCGTAAATTTCTGTTGGTTGTTCCATATCATAAAATGCAGCAGCTGACGGAGTAGAACCAAAGATAACATCTAATTCATCTTGAACATCATTAACTTTTGTAGGATTAGCTTCTTCAACTTCATTGTTTTCTGCTTCAACAATTTGTTCTTCTTGTATAGGTGCTTCTTCAACAATATCAGTAGTTGCATCTTGCTCGATTGAATTTTCATCAGAAAACTCAGAAACTTTTTCTTCTATTTCAGCAACAATTTGTTCTGCTTGTTTCGCCAGTTCTCTAAAATCAACATCTACAATATTTTCATTATTTTGAATTTGGGGAATATCTGTTTCTTCAACAATGCTATCTGTTTCATCTTCTTTTTGTTGAACTTCTTCCTTTAATTCATCAGCCATTTTATAAGGCATTGCAGGCGCAACTTCTGATACATTTTCGGCAGATATTTTTGAAACAATTATACCTAAAGATAAAGCAACCTTTTCTGTATCAATAGATTTTGTATCTACACAAGATAATGTTGAATCAATACCATTAATTAATGATTTAATACTTAAAAGTTGCGCTTGATTTAAGTCAACGCTACCAAGCTTTAAGCAAATTCTTTTATTTCTTGCTTCTTCTTTATCTAAAATTGAACTTAATTCAAATATGATTTCAGGTGCAGTATTAACATCACCTAAATCAATCGTATACATATTTTCATTGAGAAATTGTTCCATAATATCTCTTTTCTTCACTCTCAAGGTTTATTCAGAAATTATCTATAACCACCCATAATCTACATATAAAGAATATACTAATTTGAGCATGATTTCAAATAAATCGCACAATTATAGCAAAATATAATTAATGTAAATTTACAAAATCATTAAAGTCTAATATTTACAACAGAAATAATGGTTTAATTTGACATTTGATTATAAAAAATTTGTCCTTAAAAATTAAATAGGTAATAATATCTATAAGAAGTACAAATAAGTAAGGAATATATGAAAAAAGATAATTTAATAATAATTGTTCTATTAGCCCTATTAATCCAAACAAATGTTTGCCTACAAGCAAATGCTGGGTTAGATGAAAGTAAAATGAAATCTTCTCAAATAGCAGAAGGTATGAGCGTTAATAAACCAGAATTTGATACGGAAAAATTTTCTAAAATCTATAAAAAAATAACCAAAGATGGCGTTGTTATGCAAGCAATGGAGTTAATGAGAACAGTAAATATTGCACAATATTCATACAACGCATTAATGGGTAATAACTTAACCGAGAAACCATTTAAAATTGAGTTTAAAAATTTAACAGAAATAAATCCAGAATATTCATCTTTTGATGCTTTAGGCTGGAAGAAAAAAGGCAGATTATACATCTATATTAACGAAAAGCATAGAAATGCACCATCTGAAGCCATTGCGGCACTCCTTGCCCACGAAGCAATACATCAAGATGAGTTTGCTTCACTCAACGAAGAAACCTATGCTTGGACTCTAGAAGCTGCAACTTGGTTAAAACTAACAGAAAAAAATCCTTCTGTACGTAACAATCCTTCTTCATTGGTATCAAGAGAGAATATGCTAGTAAAGCTCTTTGAGAAAGGTGATTATACTAATAGATACATAAAAAAGGCTGTTTATACAAATCCAGGTTATAACAAGTTACCAACACGCTCACCTGGCTTTGAAGATGAAGACCTATAATTCAATTTGTATTATAATTTGAGTTATGGAATTTCTAAAAAATAATAAATATAATATTTTATTTGCAATTATCATAATAGCATATGCACTTATTATATTTACGACGGGTTATTATCACGAACCTTGGGCTGATGAAGCACAAGCCTTCATACATGCAAGAGATTATTCTGTTACTGAATTATTTTTTGAAAAACTTAAATATGAAGGACATCCAATAGTTTGGTATTTAATAATAAAATTTTTACTTCTATTTAAATTTATTTCATCTTCAACAATATATGAAAATCTTTTTGTTTTGACTTGTTTATTACAAGTTTTTGCAGTTTATTTATTCTTGTTTAAATCAAAAATTCCATTACTGTTAAAAATATTAATCCCTTTTACATTTTTCATTGTGTATCAATATCCTGTAGTTGCAAGAAATCATTCTATTGTTTTTCCGCTTCTTGCAGTATTAGCTACTTTTTTCTATGCTAATAGAACTAAAAATCCATATATTTATTCATTTTTACTAATAATTTTGGCAAATATAAGTGCATACACATATACTCTTTCTTGCGTTTTGTCTGCTTTTTTTCTATATGATATTTGGGGTAAAAATAAATTTAAAATAAAAAAGTATATTCCAACCTTAATAACTGGACTTTCTCTCTTTATAACAGCTTTATATCTTAATAAGCCAAAAGATTGTACTTTTCCTGCAAACTTTAATTTTGATAATTTATCTATAGATGAACTTTTGTATAATTTGCATTTGAGTTTTTTTAATTATGAAAATGAGTGGTTATCCGTTGTTGAGTTATGTATTGTCTTGATTTTTTATTGTTCGGCAGCGAGAATATTTTGTCAAAATAGATATCAATTAACTTTATTTATTGCTATAAATTTATCTGTGTTATTTCTTCAAACAGTATTTTACGCAAATGATTGGCATTATGGATATACAATTCTTTTTCTGATTTTCTCGTTATGGATTTTAACAGATAAAAATAATCAAGAAAAAATTACAATCAAAAAGCATTTTCTTTTTATAATCTCAGCAGTTACTTTGCTTATTACTCAAATTTGTTGGGGGTTAAAAAGTATTCAATTTGATATAAATGGAAATTATTGTGCTTCAAAAGCAGTAACTGATTACATAAAAGAAGAACAACTTTATAACAAAGATATTGCTGTTGTTGGATTTAAAAGTGTAGCGCTTCATCCCTATTTTGAACAAAATATATTTTATAATTTGGATAAACATTCTCTTTCATCTTGGAAAAAAGAAATTAAAGAACATAGTGTAGAAAATATAAAGGGAAGAAAACCAGATATACTAATATTACCCAAAGAAAATATGATTGAATTTATTTATTTAGCTAAAGGCTATATTGAAAGTAAGGAATATTGTGGTTATTTATTCTCAAAAGGTGTAATAAAAGAAAATAATTGTTTTCTGCTTTATAAACTAGATAATGCTGAAAAAGACAAAATGTAAACAAATGTAAAGCAGCAAAAGCCTTTGATTTTTAAGGGTTTTATATTTTGTATATACAAAATATGCAATTTTTCTACACTGATTGTTTTTATATAAGTACGAGAGAGAAATAAAAAACAAGAGGAATTACAACAATGGCAAGAGTTTTGATTTCTATGCCCGAAGACTTTTTATCTAGGATAGACCAAGTAGCAGAAGGCGAAAATCGTACTAGAAGTGAATTGATTCGTGAAGCATTACGTACTTACATTCATAAACAAAAAGTTAAGGAAAACGCATTGGCAATAAAAAATGCGAACTTGCTTGAAACATTGTTAGACTAAAGCAAGTTGAGGAAAAAGTTTTAAAGAAGAAAGACTAAAGCGAAAAGCTAAAGAGCGAACTACAGACTGGGAAAGAATTGGGGAAAATATTTAAAGGCTTACTTTATGTAAGCCTTTTTATTGTTTTAATAAACGTAATTTATAGTTTTATTTCTGTTATTTCTTGAACTTTATAGAACAATTTTGAAGCGTTTGCAAATTGTTTTGGGTTAGATGTCACATAAAATTTGTGCTCATGAAGCATTTTATTGCACAATAAATTATTTTCTTCTAAATCATTATATATAAATTCGGCAAAAGATTTTGCCGGATTTATAAATTTATCTGAGCTTGTAAGCTTAGATAAAACACCTAGTAAATATGGATAATGAGTACATCCTAAAATGATTTTATCTGGATTATTTATAAGCATTTCATCAAGATGCATTTTGATATTCTCAACACTCTTTTCATCAGCTTGAAGTTCATTTTCTACAATATTTACCCATTCTGGGCAAGCAATTTCAAAAACTTGTGCATTAGAATATTTTGCAAATTCCCTTTTATATGCGTGGGAATTTATCGTTCCTTGAGTTGCGAAAACACCTATTCTTCCATAGCCTTGAGTTGCAATATTTTTAGCAACAGTTTGTACAATAGGATAAATTTTAAAATCATAATATGGTTTTAAAATTTCATAAGTTAAAGCTGATGTTGTATTACACGCCATAACAACTGCTTTTACATTCTTACTTTTAAAAAAGTCAAAGATTTTTCTTGTTATTTCAACTAATTCATCTTGAGTTTTACTACCATAAGGAAGATTGATTGTATCACCAAAATAAATGTAGTTTTCATCAGGCAAAAGCTTAACGAGTTGAGAAAAAACACTCAACCCACCGACTCCTGAATCAAATACCCCTATTGGTCTATTGCTCATTTCTTGCGATACTCCACTAAGTAGTTAACAATGCCGTCTGCAATAGCTTGAGCGGAGTTCATTTGTCTTTTTGCTGAATTTAATGAACTGCGTTCCTGTTCATTTGAGATAAATCCTAATTCCAGAAGAACTGCAGGCGCTTCTGTGTGGTTTATAACATAAAATTTTGATTTAAACAATCCTCTATCCATTGCGTCTACATTATTCATTAATTCCTTATGAATAATTTTAGCAACATTATAACCCTTATCGGTATAATAGTGAGTTTCTATACCGTTGATTTCTGACTTAACACTGGCATTAATGTGAATACTTACAAATATATCCGCATTGTACTTATTTGCTATTTGAACACGTTCATCTAAACTTAAAGTTTTATCATTATATCTGGTTAATACGATATTCTTTAATCCTTTTTCTCTTAAACAATCTCTTACTTTTAATGCTATTTTTAATGTTAAATTCTTTTCTAAAGTGCTACCACGTAAGGCACCAGTATCATTTCCACCGTGACCAGCGTCTATTACAATCATCTTCTTTTTAATTTTGCTTATTTTAGTTTCTTCTGTCTTACTTGGTTTTTTAGGTTCTACTTTCTTTTCTGGTTGTCTTTCCATTAGTGCTGAGAATGGATTTTCCTTTTTCTGTTGTTGTGGCTTTGTTTCTGATTTTACTTCTGGTTTTCTTACCGGAGTTTTTGTCTGAGTCGGTTTCTTTTCAGTAGGCACTGTAGGTGTTACTGGTGTCAGTTTTGGGTCAGTTACTGTTTGTATTACTTTTTGGGTTGTAAACACAAACCTTAATTGAGAAGCATTTAATGTTTCATAACAGTCAACAAGAGTTCCACTATTAACTGGAAAATTAAATCTATATGCATTTGTTCCAATCTGTTTTGCGATAAATCCAGATTTACTTTTGCTTGAGGTTGCATTAAAAGAATCTGCATTAAAGTTTGCTAAATTATAAATATACAAATATAATTTTGTCTCTTCCCTTTTTATTGAATAGATTATTGGATTAGAGAAAATTATATTTATAACATCCGTCGTTGAATTGATATTTTCTTCTTTAAAATATGCTAGTTCACTTGTTGTCTTGCTTAGATTTACACCAGAAATTAATGCACTTTTAGCTATTAAAAGTGTTTGTAGATTTGTGGAGTATATTGGTCTATATGACTCTGGTTTATCTGTTTTTATTACAATTCTTGCTTTTGAGGGTTCAAATTGACCTATTTTCACAGTTTCTGTATCTGATAATTTAAACTCTTTATCTCTTAGTTCTTGCAAAACTATTGTGTTAGGCAAATCAAATACAACTCTGTTTGGTTCTGTTAATACAAAAGGCTTTTCTACATTTACTACACCAATCCCACCAATCAGTAAATTTCCATTTCTTGCTTCGGCATTTTCTAAGAAAAATCTTGATTTTAGTCTTGCTTGTCTTTGTTCAATGTTTGGTCTTACTAACTCTTGGTTATCTTCTTTAAATGCTTGTTGGACTTTGTTAAATATTTCATCAGATTCTTGTGGTTTTACCTCTGTTTCTTCTTGAATTGCAACTGCTTTTTCATAATATTCAATTGCACTTTCTTTTGTTTCTTTATATGTTTGAGTCAAATATTGTTGTATTGGAATTTCATTACTTAATTTAATTACTATATTATTATTGATTTTCAGAACCTTAATATGAGAGGCATCATAATTAGGTGAATTCCAAATAACTATCCGAACAATATTAGGCTCAATTGAATTTTGTGCAATTCTTACTTGCTTTAAACGACTATTTTTTATTTCATACGTAGAATTTGGAAATGTTATAACAGCGTTTTCTATATCAAAAAAGATTCTATCTGGCTCAGTTAATGCTTGTTTTGTAATTTTAATTTCAGAGTTGTTTTCAACGCCTGATGTGCCTAAAAATATTATGGAGTCTGAATTATCGAAGTTTATGCTATTTACCTTTAGGGTGGTTTGCTTTTCTGCAACTGGAATAATATCTTCAGCTACAGCTTTGCGGGGAAAACCACAAAAACTAAAGAATATTAAAATATATATGAAAAATAGCACTATTACCCTTTGTATCATATTAATAATGATAAACTCAAATGTATTAATCGCCAAAAAATTAAACAAAGTAAACAAAAAGGCTCGAAATATTTCGAGCCTTTTTACTGTGGTTGCGATTAAATTTATGAATCTGATGAAGAACCACCAATATTTGGTCTAAGTTCATCTAAAACACTTGTTAAATCATCTTCTACGCCGTCATTGTAGTATAAGCTTGTGCTTGATGCTTTATATGACTTATATTTTTGCAATGCTTCATCTTGTTGGCAATCAAAAGTAAACTTTGTTATTTCTTCGCTTGTAACTCTACCATCTCCATTTGCATCAATCTTATTAAAATAAGTTAAAACTGTTGATAATAAAGTTGTATCAGCATTGCCATTCATACAAAGAGCCTGTATTTCACTATATGTCATACCTTTTGATTGCATTGTGCTCATCATTGTATTCATGTCTGTACCAGTAATTACACCGTCACCGTCTTTATCCACATTTTTAAAGTTTGTTGTTAAATATTGCAGGAATGAATAATTGTTTCCTAATTTATTTATAGTTGTATCATCAACGTTTGATAAATCATCAAGAGTTAAACCCTTTCCAGATGTACTACTATTACTCATTAATGTCGAATAGGTTGATGATAAACCTGCCATTGCAGAAGATAGCAATGATTGTCCATTTAATATGCTCATATATTCTCCTTTTTACATACTTATCCGTACTAACATCTTAATGATGTTTTTTGAAAAGTAAACCATTTATTTAGTTGATTTTGTATTAAAAAAGAGTTCTTTCGAACTCTTTTAATTGCATTTTTTGTATTTTCTATAACTTCTTTTTTGGTCACTTGATAATATTGATTTGAATTGCTCTTCATAACATTTACAGATTTTTTTACGTTCTTTTTTCAATTTTTTAATTAGTCTTTTTTGTTTTCTTATTTCGCTTGCTTTACAACAATTTGCTTCCATTCTGCACAAAGATTCTTCTTCACATTTAATCCTGTCATTTAAACTATAAACTTCTAAATCATACTTATCTTGAATTTTTTGTGCAGTACATATTTGTGTGTTACTTAATCTCATCTGACTAAATAAAGTACACATATTTTTTTCTGTACACAAAAAACATTCAGAACGAGGTCTTTGCATAGTTTGTGGACAGCTTGTTTGTTTTTTAGGGCAAGGTTTTACGCAATTGTTTTGCATTTGTTGTTTTTGATGCAGGTAATTATGCTCAGCAAATGCGTTTAATGAGCACAAACAAATAAATGATAACAATAAAAGATATAGTTTTTTCATCTTCTTCTCCTTTTTGCTTATTACATAAAAAGTATTCAACATAAGAAAAGAATTGAATATTAGTTAATAGGGTGATATTGAAGACTAAAAAAGAGAGCCAAGTTCTTGACTCTCTTTGAAATTATTTCAAATTGATTGAATTATTCCTTTCTCTCGGGCAAGTTGTTCATTTCGCTATCGCTGTCATTCACATTTGCCCTCACATTATCGAGTTCGCTAGCTTACGCTAGACTACACTCTACGGAAAATTCACTATTTAATTTCAACTGTAGCGCCAGCAGCTTCAAGTTGTTTTTTAATAGCTTCAGCTTCTTCTTTTTTAACACCTTCTTTAACAGCTTTTGGAGCGCCATCTACTAAATCTTTAGCTTCTTTTAAGCCTAAGCCAGTGATAGCTCTAACTTCTTTAAGAACAGCGATTTTGTTAGCACCAGCAGAAGCTAAGATTACGTTAACTTCTGAAGCTTCTTCAGCAGCAGCTTCACCAGCTGGAGCAGCAGCAACTGCAACAGCAGCTACAGGAGCAGCAGCAGATACGCCGAATTTTTCTTCCATAGCTTTTACTAATTCAGCAGCTTCGATTAATGTTAATTTTTCAATTGATTCTAAAATTGATTCAATACTCATTGTTATTTCTCCTTTTTTATTATTTTTTGTATTGTGTACTTTTTTGTTCCGGAATTTCGCTTCTTGAAATTCCTTTTCGCTCGAGATTGTTGTTCATTCGCTTACGCTGTTTTCACTTCATCTCTCGCATTCCGAACTTTGTTCGTCCGGAATTTCGCTACGCTGACTTTTGTTTTGCAACTTGATCCATAGCTCTTACTAAACCGCTCATTACTGCGTTTACTGCACCAGCAATACCTGTAGCAGGTGAGTTTATGCAGCCAAGCATTTTTGCGTAAAGTTCTTCTTTTGAAGGTAAATCTGCAAGAACTTCTGTTTCTTTTGCATTTAATAGTTTACCGTCCATTGCAGCTGCAATAACTTGTCCTTTTTTAGTTTCTTTAATGAATTTTTTAAGAACTTTTGCAGGTGCAACTTCATCAGCAAAACCGAAAGCAATAGCAACAGGTCCTTTTAGAACTTCTGCAAGAACTTCATATTGAGTTCCTTGTGTAGCAACTTTTGCTAAAGTGTTTTTAGTTACCATGTAGTCGCTATTTTCTTTTTGAAGTGCACGACGTAGTTTTGTAATTTCTTCTACAGTCAAACCTCTATATTCAGTAACTACTGCAACTTTAGCCTTAGCGAAATTTTCTTTCATTGCTTCAATTTTTTCTTGTTTGAAGGCTTTTGTTGACATTCTTTGCTCCTTGTTTACTTTTGTATCGACCTATTTTTACCGCAAAATAAAAAATTTACGGTAAACCGTAAATCCAATCAACAAATAT
>JAFTSM010000036.1 GCA_017467305.1 Candidatus Gastranaerophilales bacterium | reverse complement strand
TGCTTTCAATGCTTCAAACGCTGCTGTTTATAGCGACGTTCCTGCTGACCATTGGGCTAACACAGAAATCACAGCCGTTGTTAATGACAATGTTCTTCCATTGTTGAAGAAAAACACATACTTCCCAGAACAAGAAGTATCAAGATCAGATTTTAACTCTGCTTTATTAAGAACTTTAGGTCACAGAAATACTACTATTTCTGAAGAAAACCCATTCTCAGATGTATGTTCTTCAAGAGCAGACTACGGTGATATCTTATTATCATCAAAATTAGGTTTAATCTATGGCTACAATGATGGCACATTTAAACCAGACAGAATTATGACTAAAGCAGAAGCTGCTTCTGTAATTAGCCATATTACAAAAGATTTTAAAGGTAATGTAAAAGCTTTAGATGCTTTCGTTGACAAAGCAGATGTTCCTGCGTGGGCTACTCGTCAATATGCTAAAACTATTGACTTAGGTGTATATGTAGCATATCCAAATGCTGACGAATTATTACCAAACAAAAACTTAAACAGAGCTGAAGCTGCTGTTTTACTTTACAAGTTAAAACAACAAATCAACACAGTTAAAAAACAATATGTAAGTGATGAAATGGTTCTTTCTACAGAACACTTAGATGTTACTAACAAAGCTGAAGTTGATGAAGTTCAAATCACAAACCAAAGAAAAATCGTTTTAGCTAAAAACATTATCAAAGGTTACTTCTACACTTACTTCACATCTAAAGATGCTAAAGTAGGCGATACAGTTACTTTCACAGCTAAAAACGACATCTACACAGAAGAAGGTACTTTAGTAATTCCTGCAGCTACAACAATGAAAGCTACAATCACATCTATCGAACCTAAAAAATGGTGGAACAAAAACGATAAAGTTACTGTAGAATTCGATACAATGACTTTACCTACAGGCGTTACTGTTCCATTCAAAGCTGATGTTGTAAATAACGGTGGTGTTTTAACTGAAAACAGATGGGCAAAACCTGTTGGCTATACATTAGGTGGTGCTGTAGTTGGTGCTGGTCTAGGTGCTGGTATTGCTAACATTCCTGGTCACGATGACAGCACAGACTCTGGTGTTGCTATCGGTGCTCCAGTTGGTGCTGGTGTTGGTTTATTAACTGGTTTAACTACTCCAGGTAGAAACTATAAAGCTAACGATGGCGACTATGTTTGGTTGGAATTAACTCAAGATTTATCTATTCCTAACTAGTTAAAATCAAACAAACAATTTAAAGCCCCTTGATTAGTCAAGGGGCTTTTTACATGGAGTTTACATGGGGTTGAAATATATTTTTG
The DNA here is from genome assembly GCA_017467305.1 of Candidatus Gastranaerophilales bacterium. GTDB lineage: Bacteria > Cyanobacteriota > Vampirovibrionia > Gastranaerophilales > Gastranaerophilaceae > Avigastranaerophilus. The sequence goes on along the minus strand of JAFTSM010000036.1, from coordinate 8,988 downwards.
TTCTTGTTATATTGCTAGCATAAAGAGATAAATAATTAATGAAGGTGGTGAAAAGCTAATGCCAGAAGTAAGAGTAGGAGATAACGAAAGTATCGAAAGCGCTTTAAAGAGATTTAAAAAGAAAATCCAAAAAGCAGGTATCCTTTCTGAAATCAAACGTCGTGAACGTTACGAAAAACCTAGCATTAAGAAAAAACGCAAATCTGAAGCAGCTCGCAAAAGACGCGTTTAATATAGAAGTAAAAAGAGAACTAAATATTAGTTCTCTTTTTTAGTATAATTGTTATATGGGATAGGAGAAGAAAATGAACAAAAAATTATTAATCTCTATTGCAATAACAATTATCTATGCGATTATAACATTAATAGGTGTATTACATCACGAACTTTGGGCAGATGAAGCTCAAGTATGGCAACTGGCAAAATATCTTTCTATCCCAGAACTAATAGAACACTTACACAATGAAGGACACCCTTCATTACTATATTTACTAACAATGCCCTTTGCAAAAATATCAAGTAATGCTGTATTTATGCAATTAATTTGTTGGTTCTTTATGTGTTTAGCTTCATTTTTACTAATATACAAAGCACCATTTAAAGCAATTACCAAAGCATCTATTTTAATGAGTGCTGGGTTCTTTTACTTTTTACCGGTAATAGCAAGAGGCTACTCTTTAATTCCATTTTTTGTGCTAATGGCAGCTATTTTATATTCAAAAAGAAAAGAACAGCCTATTTTATATGCAATACCATTATTTTTCTTAGCAAATACACACGCAATTATGTTTGGTTTTGTGGGGATTTTATTGATTTGTTTTGCATATGAAATAATCAAAGAAAAATCGTTTAACAAGAATTACTTTATTGGGTTGGGAATAATTACAGTTGGATTAATACTTGTAATTTTGCAACTACACAATACAACAAGTAGTAATATTTGTATTGCATTTGATACAGAAAACCTAGTTGCCAAAATTACAAAAATAATGCTATTTTTCTTCATCAACTTATATAATAAAATGATTACAACAAATCAAGCATTATCATTCCCAATAATTGATATACCTTGCATTTTTGCACTAATAGTATCCTTCTTTTTATTAATCATAAACCTATATTTAAATAGCAAAAAATTATTCATAATTTGCGCTTTTGGTATTGGTTTTCAATTTGCAATATATTTCTTCTTATATAGTCCAAATTCTTATGTGACAAGGATATTTAGTGCATTAATTATATTAATTTTCTGTTATTGGATTTTATACAAAGAAGATACTTTCAATGAAACAAAAAAATTATCCAGCAAAAAATTCACGACAATTCTCTTGACCTTATTTTTTGGATTAACTATTTACAATGGAATAAATTTTTATATTTCAGAAATCAAATATGATTATGCCGGTGCAAAAGAAACTGCAAAGTTTATTAAAACAAACTTAAATCAAAATGCAATATATTTAATAGACAATGAACCTTACTTAGTTTCTTTAGCCCATTATTTGGGTGATGATTACAGATTACATTCTATAGTTAGAAATAAAACATTAAAATACGTTGTTTGGGATAAAGTTTTGGATGTCAAATTTTCAAATGAAGCTTGGTTACAATATTGTACAATGTTAGCAAAAGTACAAAAAGATATATATGTTGTTAGAGTTTTTGCGGAAGAAAAAGTGAGTAAACTCCCACCACTAGAAAATGATGCAGAACACTTTGAATTACTTTATGCTTCTAAATACACTATTGAACCAAATGAGGGATTTAAAGTTTACAAATTTAACCCTTAAACTTTGTCGATAAAAATTCCAAATAAGTTCAAACTTTCTTTAATTATAGAAACTACATTACTGATAAATGTTTTAAATACATTTGTACCTTTATTAGTAGAAGTTGGTTCAACAGTAACTTTAGGTTCTGGCAATGCTAATCTTTTTGGTGGTTCAGGAAGAGCCAATCTTTGAGTAGGTTGATTAGAAACAACATTAGTAGGTGTTTGTGTTTTTGGATCTGGCAAACCTAATGGTTTTTCTGTCCCTTTAGACGAAATTGGGAATTTAATATTTTTAGGCAAATCATCACCAACAGTATAATCTATTTTATATTGAGGGAGATTTTTGCCTTCTGGAAGAGCGAGTCTTTGTTCTGTTGATGAAGGCATTTCAATTACATCTGGAGTAACCAGTTGAGCCTTTTTTCTAGCTTGAGATTTTTTCAATCTATCAGCAACTACTTCAGCTTTAGATTTTGGAGCATTTAATCTAGGTGAAACATTTTGTGTTTGAGGTTTTGGGGTTGAATTTGATTTTGTAGATTTTAAAGATGCCCAAAAAGTAGAAACTTTAGGAGATGCAGTTTTTACAGCATTTGAGAAGAAATTAGGTGCATTTTTAACACAATTAACAATAGATTGCCAAGTAGTCATATTAGAAGTATTTTGGACACCAGCTGTTTTTAATGCTGACTTAGCACCAAGAGCAGAAGCACCAACAGCAAAAGTTCCTGAGCCCATTTGATTCCAAGCTTGAGCAGCTTGAGCATCTGTTGTAGCAGTTGCTTGTTTATACAAACCAGAAGCTATTTGAGTACCACCACCAATAAGACCTAAAGCGACCATTACAGGAGCAGCTGCACCACCAGTTAGAGCAATTAAACCAGCACCTGCAGCAACTGTTAAGCCAGTAACAAGCATATTTTTAGGTGAAGCAAATATATTCTTAATTGGAGCTACTACACCATTACAAAAGTTAGAAACTTTTTCAGAGAAACTAATTCTACCATCATCACAACCGTCTTTACAAGTATAAATATCTGACTGTAAGCCATTAGAATAACAAGGGCCTTGAACTTGAGCCAAAACCGAATAACCAAAAGCAGCTTTTTCTGCAGCTTGAGCCCTAATTCTTTCTGCCATCATTTCACTTGTATTCGTATTACTAATAGTAGAATATAATCCCATATAACCAAACCCAAAATTACTAACTTATATATATAAAGTAATTTTGGGTTTGAAAATTGCCTATTAATTATTTAAATTATTTCAAGTCGTTACTTTTTTCTAACAAAGAATTAATTATTTTCTTTGCTATTTTAGGACTTGCTATATTAGAATTTCCACCAATACAACCACCTTCACAGCACATAACTTCAACAAGATTACCGTCAGCACAACAACCATCTTTAGCATATTTTTTAAGTTGTTTGATTGAATCTTTAGTTAAACCGTCAATAACGTATGCGTTAGCTTTTTCTTCATCATCAAGTAAAGAATTAACAGCTGCTGCAACACCGCCTGTAACACCAAAATTACGTGCTTGCTTTGAACTATCATAGTCATATTGAGTATCTTCCATTTCTAAGATTTCAATTTTACGACCAACAAAAATAGCTCCAAGTTCATCTGCATTTAAAACATAATCAACATTTTCATTAGCTTGAACTTCTTTTCTTTTTGCAACACAAGGGCTAATAAATACAGAAATTGCATCTGGATATTTTTGCTTAACAATTTCTGCTGTATAGTACATTGGAGTTTTAGTGTCAGAAACAAAAGGTTTAATTTCTGGTAAATGCTTAGCAATAAAATTATTATAACCAGCACAACAAGAAGTAGTCATAAATGTAGCACCATGTTCTATTCTTTCAACAAACTCTGCTGATTCTTTTTTAGTTGTAATATCAGCACCTTGAGCAACCTCTAATACATCGAAGAAACCAGCTTTTTTCATAGCTGATTTTAATTGAAATATAGAACCTGGGAATTGTCCAGCAATAGCAGGAGCAAACATTGCCACAACCTTCTTACCGTCTTTAATTGCTTTTAAAACATCAATTATATGGCTTTTTTCATTAACTGCACCAAATGGACAAGCAGCAACGCACTTACCACAAGAAATACATTTTTCAAAATCAATTGTAGCTGTACCATTTTCACCTTTTGAAATAGCACCAATTGGACAAGCTTGTTCACAAGGAACAATCAAACGAACAATTGCATTATAAGGGCAAGCGTTTATACACATACCACAGTTTTTACATTTTGAAGGGTCAATGTGACTTTTCCCCCCAGCAATTGTAATTGCGCCAAATTTGCACGCTTTTTCACAAGCACGTGCAACACAGCCTTGACACAAATCAGTAACATAAACTCTTGAAGGTACACAGCCTTTACAAGCTGCATCAATAACTGTTAAAGGGTTTTCTTCAATTGTTTTACGTTGCAATGAATCAGCAGCCATTTCATCAAGTCTTTCTGATTCATCTAACGGTTCTAGAGCAAAGCCTAGATCTGCAATAATTCTATCTTTAATAATCTCACGTTCTTTGTAAATACAACAACGATAAGGAACATCAGCTCCTTTTGGTCTCATATCAAATGGTATTTTAGCAACATTTTTTTCAAAATTATCAGAATCAAATGCTTTGACTAATCTAATTAAAATATCCCTTTTTATGTGTATAGATTGACTATTATTATTCATTTTTATTAACTCTCTTTTCGATTTCGGCTAAAACTTTTTCAACTGTAGCTTCAGAAATAATTGTATCTGCTACTTTCACATAAGGAGCATTCGAATGAGTATCTTGTTTTGAACACTGACCAAGACAAAGACTTTGAGTCACGCTTACTTTTTCTCCATATTTTTGAGGAATTAGTTCATATAACTCATTTAAAAAAGAACTTCCCATAACAAAACAAGTTGTTCCAGAACAAATTTTTACTTCAATAGTTTCCATTAGTGCCCCTTTTGTTTCAATAATATAGTTTAATTTTATCATCAATCAAATTATATTACCAACAAATTATTGACTAAATATACCTAACTTCAACTTTTTTTGTATATTTTTCTTCAAGAAGCTCAACAATTCTTTTAATAACATTCCTTCTAATTTCAATTTCAATAGGAAGATTTGGATTATAATGAGCTTGATTTAATTTAACGCCAACCATAAACTTAATTTCATCACTATCAAGAAGAAAATTCATCAACATTCCAGCAGCATCTTTTTCAGGAATACCTTTTTCTAAGTATTCAACAGTTTTGGTGAGAGTAAGAATACCTTCTGTAACCAAATCAACACCTTTCATATAAGATATATTAGGCAATTTACCCATATTAATATTCCCATCTGGTGTTATATCAAGATTTAATTCTCTAGCAATAAGATTTGCCGTTGTACCACCAGCTATTGCTTTTTTCCCCTTATAAGTATAAAAACTTTTTGCATACATAGCATCTTCTTCAGTATTATATGGAGGTCCTGTAAACACAATAGATTTACGAGGATCACGACAGTATATACAAGCAGCAGAGGTATCATCTTTTAATTTATGGTCAGGTTCTATCAAAGCAATTTGCCGAACTATATATTTAGTTAATTCATCAGACGAGATAAAAGGTTTTTCTTTTAATTTATTCAAAACTATTTTAACCAAGCCTTCTCTTCTCACACCAAGTTTAAGTTCTTTAGTTCCCAAGGCAGCTTGGGTCACACCGTCTGAACAAAAAATGATTCTATCTTCTTTTTCCAACTTCAAATTGTAAACATGCATATGTCTATTTGAAAATGTTTTTGAAGTTATTTCTTTATATTCTGGAGTTAAAACTTCCCCATCTCTTATCCACAAAAAGTCTGGATTACCCTCTTCTACAATTTGTGCATTTCCTTCTTCATCACAATCTATCGCCGAGAAGGTTGAATAGCTTATTTTTCTAACCTTACAAACTGGTAAAGAGTTCATAATTGTTTCACAAGCAACCTTTATATCAGTTTGAGCTTCCATAAATTTTAATAACATAGTAGCAGTCATACTCGCTAAAATATTAGCTTTCACACCACTTCCAAGACCGTCCGATAGAATAGCAATCACTCGTCCATTATCTTTATATCTTTTTGAAACAAAATAATCACCATAAGCGTTTTGGTTATATTTTTTTTCTTGATTACAACCAATATCAATAAACATAATTATTCTCCGTCAATATTGGTTTCGTAACCTTTTGCGATAGAATCAAGCAGAACTTCTGTTTCTACCATATGTTCACCAAGTAAACAAGCAATTTCTTGAACAGTTGCAATATTTTTAGAAATAACTTCTCTCGCTCTCTTCGCTATTTTTTCTCTATCCATTTCTGATTTTGTAACATCAGTAATTACAGCACCAGATATTTCTCCAGCTTCAATTGTAAAAGCACTTATATCATAAAGTTTATTGTCAATTGGATAGTGTTCTTTATGGATATCTTGGTTAGAATTCAAAGCAGCTTTTAAAATATCACCGAAGGGCACTATCCTATCAATAGACGCACCAGCAAGCCCTTCTTCACGAGAAGAAAAGACATCGTACATATCAGCACAGAACATTCTCATAAAAGCGTCATTTGACTCAATTATATTCAAATTCTTATCAATCATTACAACTGCCGCTGGCATACAACGAACCATTGCAGCTGCTTTTCTTACAGCAATTTTTCTCATATAAGAAACACACATCGAAGTTTCCGCATCACCAGCTATTAAAGCGTGAACAAAATCCCTACAAGTTGAATATCCACACCCAGAACAATTTAATTCATCTTCTAAGGTATGCTTACTTATTCTTTGTAATGCTTCCTCAACTTGTTCAATAGAACAACTATATTTTTTTATAGGATTTGGGCAATAATTTGATTGAACAACCACCTCTGGAGTTGTTGGAATTTTTTCTCTGTAATTTATATTTGTTAATACATCAGTTGTAACTGCAATAACACCTTTTTCTGAAGATATACAAGGTCCATTAATACAACCACCTTCACACCCCAATGCTTCTACAAATATTTTTGTTTTTAATTTTGTTCCTTCAATACCATTTAATGCTTTGTCAAAATTTTTGATAGAACTTAAGCTAATCAAAGAAGTTGTTTTTTCATCAATTCCAACTTGTTTAATTGTGTCAATCATACCACCTTCAATGGGATATAAAGCCCCCTCATAAGCAGAATGAGGAACAAAATCAACTTCATTTTGTAGATCAATATCATTAAATGTAATTGATTCTTCCTTCATCCAATAAATCAATTCTTCAAATGTTAAAGAAATATCAATTAAATCTTTATGAGAATCAGACTCTTTTTTCTTTGCAATGCAAGGTCCAATAAATACTACAGCAATGTCATCGCCAAATGTTTTTTTCAACATCTTTGCATGAGTTAACGCAGGAGAAGCAACTGGAACAATATTTTTAGCAAATGAAGGTTTATATAACCTAATATAATCGACAATTACTGGGCAAGCACTTGAAATGAATAACCCATTTTCAGTAGAAGTATTTAAGACTCTTGCACACTCAATAGAAACTTCTTGGGCACCTAATGCCGTTTCACTAACACCGGTAAATCCCAATCGTTTCAATACAGAAATCATTTTTTCTTTTGATGTTTCAAAAACACCAACCCAACTTGGCGCTAAAGAAACATAAACCTTTTTATTTTGTAAGAATAATTTTTTTACGTTTTCTATATCATTTCTGACTCTTTTTGCACCATTTGGACAAACCATAACACAATGTCCGCAGACAATGCACTTTTCATCCATAACAGAAGCAGAATTATCTTTTATTTTAATTGCTTTTACATGGCACTCTCTAACACACTTATAACAATCGTGACATTCATTTTTTAATGTATAAACTGGATACAGATTATTCAACTTAACTTCCTTAACTTTTCAAGTAACAATTCTTTAGTAACACAATTATATGTTTTTTCATCAATTATTATATTAGGACCTTTTTCACATTTATCACTACATCTAGAACCATAGACTTCTACATTAGCATCTAAATTATTTTCTTTAATATAATTTTCTATAAATTCTAAATTATCTGCATTTCCTCTTGCAAAGCAAGCACTGCCCATACATATTTTAATTTCAGTTGTCATTAAATGTTCCTTTTTTGTTTTATTTTACCATATTTTGGCAACTTAGAAACTAGCTTTACTATGCTTTGCATAAAAAGCAACTTTATCAGGATTTAAAGTAATGAAACCATCATCATTTATTTCTTCAATATATTTAGCATCAACTATGGCAAAACCATTTATACGAAGATTTCCACGGCTGTGAGGCACTCCAAGTTCATTTGCCATCACAAACCTATTTTTATATTTTTTGCATCTTCCATTTTGGTCAACAAGATAAACAGCACTAGGGCATAATTTTTTTTGTATTAACTCTGTTACTTTTCTTCTATCTATAATTATATTTCCATTTTCATCCATAGATTCTATATCACAAGCTCTAACAACAACTTTGCCAGCAACCGCTTGATGTATACCATCTTCGTATAAAACAGAATAAAGAGTTTGTTCTGCTCTATTCAATGCTTGAGCAGCTTGCTTAACATCTTTATGTTTTTCCATTTTTCCATTGATATCTATAGTATAAATAGAATCTTGTGATGTTCTTTCCCACAGTGCTCTAGAAAGTTTTGTTTGATTTACAACGAATTGACCATTTAGACCTATTTCTTCAATTTCACTTGCCGGAATAATATATTCTCCATTTGGCGTTAATCTATTAGGCATACGAACGAATGTATCATAATTCATTCCTGTACAAGCAGTTAACTCTTTGATTGTTTCATATTTAGTTAACTGCAAATTTTCTGTAACAGTATATCTTCTTGTAGGACTTGGATGATATTTCTTTGAAAAATAGTCAATCAACTTTTCATCATCAATTGCAATAGTACCATCATCTAGAACCTTTTCTATTTCTTTAGCCGGAATAACATATTCACCATTAACAGTTCTATTTTGTTTCACAACAGCATTTGAAACAGCAGAAGTTGTAACACCATTTTTTTCTGCATAATCTGCTTGATTTCTATATTTTACAAAATTACTTTGTCTATCAAAACCATACACTGCCGAATATTGAGGATGTTGTATTAATGTTTCAGAAAGTTTTTTTCTATCTATTACTTTCTCACCATTATCATCA
>JAFTSM010000035.1 GCA_017467305.1 Candidatus Gastranaerophilales bacterium | reverse complement strand
TTTCGCTAGCGCCTAAATATGTAAATACGCCATTTGAATATTGATAATAGTCAACGCCTTCACTGTTCGGCACTTTAATTACATCATCTTCAAAAATTCCTAGCTTATATATTGCATCTTTTAAAACACTTTTTTGCATAAAATTGTAATCTCCTTTTATAGCGTTAAACCGCTTTTTTTAAATTCTAAAAATCGTTGTACTGCATAAAAACTTTTTTCGTTGTACACCAACACTTCGCAGAACTCGTAAAATTCGTTTTTCCATTCTGGTCTCATTCTTCACACCTCTCTATTCCAATGGCGTCTAAAGGAATAAAATCGCAAGTAATCGCAAATGGTACATCATCTGTGTTTTTAATCCTGGCAAACAGTTTATGATTTATGCACAAACATTCACCTGAAAGAACGCTCCATATATCTGATTCTCCGTCTTTATCGGGTTTTTGCTTATAAGCCCATAACTCATTGGTCTCTCCATCTCTAGCCAAATATCTATAACCATCACTGTACAAAGCAATTAGCCAGCATTTTTCAACTTGTTTTAATTTCATTTTGCATCTCCTTTTTTTGTTTTTTTGATTTGATAGCTGAAAATTTTGTGGTATGCTTAAAATTGTCGAAGTTTTAAACGAATCTAATCTAATAGAGGAGGTTTTAAATCGATGAAAAAAATATTAATTGCAATATTTTTAAAAGTTTTAGTTAGTGTGATATTTTAGCAAGTAGTACACTGACCGTCGATATTAAAATTAATTTCGACACTGCCACCACTTAAGGTGGCTTTTTTCATACGATTCGTTTTTGATAAAGCAACCACAAACATATCAGCTAGGTAAATTCCTCTACCATATTTGCATCTCCTTTTAATATTTTTTTGTATATAACAGGCTTCGCCTGGATACACTTAGTCCATTTTTGGATTTGTTTTCATGTATTCAATAAAGTCATCTAAATACACAATTCTAAGTTTATTGTTCGGAGACATATATCTTAAACGACCAATGTTAATTCCGTAATCTATATAATCTCTGCCACAGCCAAACATATCGCAAAGTTCCTTAATGGTTAAGTACCCTTTTTGAATTCTAAATTTCTTGAGTTCTTGTTCGTTCATGTTTCTCTCCTAATAACCTAAATCTTCTAATTTACATCCAATCGCATCCGCAATTATTCTTAAAGTTTTTATTCCAGGATTTGGTACTTTTTTATGCAAAATTTTGGACACATATTGTCTGGATAGATTAGTTTTGTTAGAAATGTCTTGAATTTTTATTTTTAAATTATCCATTTTAAAAGCCCTACCTGTAACATATTATTAACAATGTTACAAATATGTTACACGACAAAAATAATTATGTCAACTATAAATTCATAATTTTTAAAAAAATTTATTGAAAATGTTAACAATAGGTGTTAAAATGTAAATAATGGTAAACAATTGTTAACATTGGAGTAAGAATGGAAGTTATAAATAGATTAAAAAAGATAATAGAAGAAAAAAGAATTACATTAACCACCCTTGCTATGAAATCAGGATTTTCAAGGCAACATATTGCTAGAATATTGAAAGGTGAAACAAATGTTGGAATAGAAAGCTTAGAAATGATATGTGAAGCTTGCGGAATAAAATTGTCGGATTTGTATACTGAGTCAAGTCTATCTAGTGGTATAAAAATTCCAGTTATTGGCCGAATACCTGCTGGAATACCAATTGAAGCTGTAGAAGAAATTTTAGATTATGAAGAAATAACTCCAGAGATGGCTAGAACTGGAGAGTATTTTGCATTAAAGGTACAAGGTGATTCAATGGCTCCACAAATTATGAATGGAGACATTTTGATTATAAAAAAACAAGACTCCGCAGAGTCTGGAGATGTTTGTGTGGTTTTTGTTAATGGTGATGATGCAACATTAAAGAGATTACAAAAAGATGAAAACGGAATTGCGCTTATTCCAAATAACCCGGCATACGGAATAAGGTATTTTACAAATAAAGAAATAGAAACTTTGCCAATTAGAATTGTAGGCAAAGCTGTTGAAGTAAGAAGAAGTTTAATATAAAGGAGAATACTAATGAAAAAATTTAAAAGAATAATAGTATTTACATTTGTTGTTCTATCAATTTTCTTATGTGTTGGTTGTAATAATAACAACAACAGCAATAATAATAATGATAACACACCACCACCTTATACACCACCACCAGTTGTTCAAGAAAAAGATGATGTGGATGGTTTTAAAATAAAATTTGGCCAAAGTACTTTAAGGAGAGATCCAAAACTATTTACTCAGCCTTGTTATTATGAGTTTTATTTGGAAGTTACTAATGTTTTAGACTCTTCCAATTATATTTATTCTAATAATTTTAAAATTTATTTGGTTGCCAATAATAAAATTCACTCAACCCTTAATGTTGGCTACAATATAGATAGTAGTGGCAAAACAATAAAAGAATTTACATCAAAACAAAAAAGTTTGATAAAAATTACTACAGATAGATTTAACGATGCAACACACGATGTTTTATTAGAAAATACTTTGTACATTTATTATAAGAACTTTAAAATTACATCAATAACATTCAACAACTAGGAGTAAAGTATGGCAATTAAAATAGAACAAAGTAAAGATGGTACATATAAGGTTCGTGTTTGGGCAAAATGTCTTGACATTTTTGGTAAAAGAAAAACTGCGCAACAAAGTAAAATTAAAACTTTTTCTGCAGCTAAGAAGTTAGCCCAGGAATTAGAAGCTAAACTTTCTGAAGAAGAATATGAAAGAGTTTTAACCTTTGGTGAACTTGAGAAAAAGTATTTTGATGTTCGCTCTGCAAAAATGTCGCCAACAACTATTGGTGGTGGAAAATCAAGTAGAGAAAGAATACTAAAATTTTGGGCAAACATTCCTGTTAACAAAATAAACACTAAAATAGCACAAGAATATGTTGACTTTATGCTAAAAAGCAAAAAAGAAAACGGTGAATCTTACCGTAACAACACCATAAAAAAAGATATGCACCACATTAATGCTGTTATTAATTGGGGTGTTGGCAGAGATTATTTAGAATATAACAAAATTAAAAGATTAGATTACCCAGAAGAAGAAGCTTTTGAACCTACCCTTTTAACAGCTGAAAAAATTGGAGAAGTTTTAGCTTATTTAAAAAGGTATTGCTATAATATTTATATCCCGGTATTATTGTATGTAACAACCGGCGAAAGGCGTGGCGAAGGCTTAGGTTTAAAAAATGAAAATGTTGATATGGATAACTCAATCTTTAAAATAAGAAACAATGCACTTATGGTGCATGGTAAACTTATTGAAAGAGACAAGCTAAAATCTAAGTCTAGCAAAAGAAATATTGCAATTTCAGATTTTGTTAGATCTGAACTTGAAGAACATATCAAAATGAATGAAGGCTTAGATGACGACCATATATGCGCAACAATATTTCTAGGCAGGGCACCTTACCCAGATTATGTAAGTAAAAAATTTAAAAAAATAATGAAAGAAGTTTTTAATATAGATATAAGGCTTCACGATTTAAGGCACAGTTTTAACCAACTAGCCTATGAAAATGACATTGACTTAACAACAAGAAGCAAAATGCTTGGGCACGCATCAGAAGAAATAACAAACGAAATATATTCTCACTTTTCTGCAACACAATCAAAAAAAGCAGTAAATATTATTTCTAATAAAATTACTGCAGGTTTTGGGAACGCATTATAAAAAGTGTGAACGAAGTGTGAACGAAAAATTAAATATATGGCAAAATATGGCACTATTTCAAACAAGTGACCTTCGCCTAAAAGTGTGATAAAAAATACCGCAATCGCTTAATTTTAAAACGATTACGGTATTATTTTTTGGTGCTTCAGAAGGGATTCGAACCCCTGACCTTCGCCTTAGAAGATATAGGCCTTTAATATTTTTATTTGCTTCTTTTCCTTTATTTATAAGGCATTTACAGAACTTGTTAAATATAGTGTGACATAATGTGTGAACTTAATATTAGTTCGATATTCTCTTATCCATAAAGTTTAGTACAGCTTCCACAACTTCTGCTGGGTGGTAAACAGTCTTTATTTCTATTTCCAGATATACTCGCTCATGGATGGTTGAGCCTCGGTTTGAGTATGGTTTAGATTCTGATGTTATTGTTATTTCTGGAACTGTTTTTAATACCTGGATAAATTCCTTGTTTTGTTCTGCAGTTCCCATTAATCTAATTTTCATATTTTCTCCTTTTAAAGTTCGATGTTTTCTATATTGTCAAATAAACCGTTTAGCTGTTCTGGTTCGTAGTCCCGGTTTTTATAGTTTTGTTTATTCTTTGCTTCTGCATTGGCTTCGTTCTTTGCCAGGTTTGTTTCATAGTTTGAATCATCATACCAGCCTGCGCATACTTTGTCGTAGAACTCTGTACTTAAGCGTTCCAGGCTCATATAATTTTTAACTTCTAAGAACCTTTGGCTTTTCTTGATTGCATCGGATATAATCTGAAGTTTTACTCCCTCTGGCTTTATCCAGTCTTCAGGAAGAGTAAAACATTTCTTTGGATAAAGTTGTTTAAATTCAGATAATGTCATATCGTCATCATCTTGATTTACTATTACATTCCTATTCGATTCAATTCCATTCGGTTCTATACTTTTATTTTTGTTAACAAATTTGTCCAATTTGTCCGCAATTTTCTTGTTTTTGTCTTCAAATTTGAATTTTTTGTATACAAATTCTAGGATGTGTTTACCATCCATTGTCCAACTTGTTTGCCTTTCTTTAGTTTTGCAATATGCAATTTGTAAGGCATTATTTGTAATGATGTGGTTTTCTAAATATTGCTTTCGGTCGAATACATCTCTTTTGGTCGCCACATCATAGATTGCTTTTAGTTCTGCAACACCAACATTAAACTTTCTTGCATCGTCTAAAATGTCGTCTGGTTCTGCTGGTAGAAAGTAACCACCAGTATTTCCAGCACGCATATGTATTTGAAATATTACTGATAATGCTTTATGATATTTACTTGCGTTGGTTCCTGCATATTCGGAAAGGAATCTTTCCATTTCGTTTGAAAATTGTGTTTCTAATTGGACAAAATTTATTCTGTTGCCTATAGCATACTTCATAAATTTTCCCCTTATGTTTTATTTAGTTTTAAAATGGGCCGTTGTTTTCGGCGCTTATTTCTGCAACACTCTCTGCAGATGTTGTTTTGGCTTGAGCTGATTCTACAGCTTGATTTTGTGGTACGGGTTCCAATTTTACATTATTTAAGTCTATTTCTTCTGGAACTGCGGCTAAAATTTCGCACTGTGAGCGATTTTCCGGTGAAAAGATGAGTATATATGCGTCTTTGGAATCGCCAATTTTTAACTTTTCGTATGACTTTAGTTCGCCACGAGCAACAAACATATCTAAACCATATTCAATTTGTTTTTGGTCGTACTTAAAAATATGAGCATAAATTGGTAGTTTTTCTATTGGCTCTGGGTGTTTAATTTGCTCTTTATAATATATTTTTCTTATGCGCTTGCGCATTTTCCTTAGTTTAAATAATCTAAACCACCAATTCTTTATTGCTAGCCTACGCTTGTACTTTTTTTCGATTCGTTTATTTAATATCACTATTACACCTTTGTTTTAAATTCTTTCTATATTCCTTAAGATTCTGCACAAGATCCAAAGGCTCGACTTTTAACATTTTTGCTATTGCTTTAATGATGATGGTTTTAGTTGGAAGTGTATCACCTACTGCGTAGCGCTCTAGCGTTCTATATGAAATACTGTAAATTGAATCAAAGTCTTTTCTTAAAATTAAATTTACGGTATGCGCTAGGTGCTTATATGTTTTATTGGTGCTGTCGTGATGTTCTAGTATTAAATTTTTTTCCATAGTTTTTACTCCATTTTTAGTGATTTTTGAAAAAAATGTCCTTAAGCGCTTCGCGCTTTCTTTTTTTCAATATGATTTCTTTATTTTTAACTATTTGCGTAATAGTAATATCAAAAGTTCAAACCCCGCTTTTGCCTAAGTTGAAGTCGCAAGCGAGCTTTTGCGACTTTTCAACAATATTTAGGCAAAAGCGGTTGTTTTTGAACTTTGTTTTTATTTAGTTTCATTTTTTCCTAATTTTTCCTTTAATTCTTCTTTGCTTAAAAACCAATTTGCATTTAACGATGGTTCTTCAATTTCTTGGTCTTGACAAGCATATAAATTTTTAAATGCTCTATCGTTATACTTCACATCTAAACAAGATTTTAAATAGTAACATCCTTTAGTATGTTCTATATCTTGTTCATCTGTTCCGTTATCTTTTACACCTGATTTAGAATAGAAGTATTTACGATAACCAATATTATTTTTTAAGCGTTCTAACCAAGCAATGAATTTACCTGTTCTTCTACTAGATTTAATTAGGTTATATTCCACTTTATAATATGGCTTAGAACCTGCTTTAAACATTGAATACAACCATAAATTAACATCGAGAATTGCATAATATGAAGCTAGAATTGCACAAATCAATCTTGGCTTTAAAACCCACTTTTGTTTTTTAGTTAAACTAAGGATAGAACCTGAAGCGCTACGAATAGCTAAGAATGCGTCACCAAAACGGATATCAGCACAAATAGCCCAGGAGTCGGTAAAGTGTCTTATCCAACGCCACTGTTCTTTTAGCTTCTCAGTTGTTTCTGGTTCTTTTTTTAGCATATCGTTTGGGAACATTGAAGAAATTTCATCACATATCCAAACGCTACCGTAAGGTAGTTTTTTCTTTTGACAAAGATGCCCTTTTGTTATTTCGTGAGACTGTCTGCCTGAGTTATCGTAAATGGTATAAATACTATGTAGGCAAGGGATATGTGTATCTATATATTTAAAATAGAATCTATAAGCTTCTACTATTTCTTCGTGGTTTTTCTTAACTTCAGTTGGTAAACTTTCATAAGGTAGATGCATAATTAACCAATATTTATGTTGAAGTTCTTTCCACTGTTTTTGAGCAATTAAATAGCCAAAAGAGTTTATCGAAGAAGATTTTCCAGCGCCTGGCACGCCTTGAAGAGCTGTAGCTCTATCTAAATATTTATCTAAATGATTAATTGTGTGTTTATACAAGGCAGTATATATTAAAGTTCTTATCCAGTTTAAAGTGGTAATTACAGTTGCAATTCCAAGGGGAATTGCAACCGGAAGTAAGGTCCACTTTATGCCAATTGCTAAGAAGACAATAATATCTACTAGCCACCAAATGCCTGCCTGCAGGAAGTAATAACTTCTGCCTAGCCATCTAGTTAAGTCAATTTTAATTCTGTACCATTTAAAGTTCTTAAGAAAACCAAACAATATATTCTCCTTTAGTAATCAACTTGCAATTCTACAAATGTAACTAAAAGGTCCTTCCACACATCGGCGCTTTCGTAAGCTGTTTTTGTTCCTACTGGTATATGGATAGTTGTTACAGAGCTTGGAATTGCGTTTGTATTTTTTAGTGTTGGCGGAGTGGTTGAATACAAGTCGATTGAAGTCAAATTTGTGCAATCTGAAAAAGCGGTTTGCCATATACTAGTAATTGACTTTGGTAAGGCAATGCTGGTTAGTTCTGTACAACTTCCAAACGCATTAACTCCGATTGTTTCTATACCATCTGATAAAGTCACATTAGATAACTTTTTGCAAGAATAAAAGGCAGATTGCCCTATGCTTTTAACATTTCCTGGAATTACAATTTTAGTTAAATTACTACAACCACCAAAAGCTGTTTGCCCTATACTAGTAACACCTTTGCCAATATCAATCAGCTGCAAGTTTGTACAATTTCCAAAAGCATAGTCACCAATGCTAGTTACGCTGTTTAAAATAGTTACACTGGTTAATTTCGAAAAAGAGTTAAAAGCTGAACGGCCAATACTAACAACAGAATAATCATTACCATTTACATATGAATTATTTGTTATTGTAGCAGTTACAGGCATCAAACCTTCTAAAACTTCAGTATTAGCAAATATATCTTCAACAGAATTTATTACTATATCTGAATCATTAATTGTTATTGGATAAATATTGCTATTAGAATCGCAGTAAATCATTAAGTCGTCGATAGTGGCAAATGTTTCTTCACTTGTTGTAACTTCTCCTATAGAATAAGAAGAAGGAAAAACTATTTCTGTTAATTCGCCAGCATCGTATAATGATTGACCTTCTGTAGATAAACCGGTTATTTCACCATCACTAAATGTAAAATATGATGCAGAAGTTGCTTGTACAGAACTATTTTGTAATTCTTCAATTTGAGCTTGAAGTTCTGCAATTTGTTGATTCAATATTTCAATTTGAGCTTGAAGTTCTGCATTTTCTGCAGAGAGATTATCACGCTCTTGAATTATTGCATTTAACTCTATTTGCAAGGTTTCTTTCTCTGAAAGCGCTTGTGTTAACTGCGTTTGTATTTCTTCTTTATCTGATAAAGCATTATCTAGTTGAGTTTGGATGCTTTCTTTATCTGAAATAGCTGTGTTTAATTCTTCAGTTTTTGTTGCAAGTGTTCCATTTAAAGAAGTTATTTCAGAATTTAAAGCTGTAATTTGACTTTCATATTCTGTGCGTTCTTCAGCACTAGAAGATTCTAAATTAGATAAAGTTGTTTCTAATTCTTCAACTTTTGCTTGTTTTTCTGCAATAGTTGTTTCTAAATTTGTTTTAGCTGTAGTTAAAGCTTCTATATTTTCATTAGCTGAATTTAAAGAAGTTTGTAACTCAGATATATTGCTATTAGCAACATCTAAATTAGATTGTAAATTAGCAATATTTTCATTGGCTAAATCTAATTCAGATTGTTTATTTGCTAGCAAAATATTTGTCGCTTCAGCATCTTTTAGAGCCTGTGTTAAATCGGTCTTTGTTTGGTCTAAGTCTTTTGTTAAAGTTCCTATAACAATATTTTTAGCTTCTATTGTTGTTGCTGATTCAATCAAAGCTTGATTTAATGCAGAAGAGTTATTTTTTTCAGTTTCTAGTTGAGTGTTTAATTCTGTAATTTGATTATCTTTTTCTGCAAGCTGTGT
>JAFTSM010000034.1 GCA_017467305.1 Candidatus Gastranaerophilales bacterium | reverse complement strand
ATTAGGAGAAGTAAAGCAAATGTTCGAACGTTTTACCGAGAAGGCTATAAAAGTAATAATGCTTGCACAAGAAGAAGCAAGAAGACTAGGTCACAATTTTGTAGGTACAGAGCAAGTTCTATTAGGTCTTATAGGTGAAGGCACAGGAGTTGCCGCAAAAACACTTAAAGCAATGGGTGTTACACTTAAAGATGCTAGAGTGGAAGTTGAAAAAATTATTGGCAGAGGTTCAGGCTTTGTTGCAGTAGAAATTCCTTTTACGCCGAGGGCAAAAAGAGTATTAGAATTGTCTTGGGATGAAGCAAGACAATTAGGTCACAATTATATAGGTACAGAACATCTTCTTTTAGGTTTGATAAGAGAAGGTGAAGGTGTTGCAGCTAGAGTTCTTGAAAACTTAGGCGTTGACTTAAATAAAGTTAGAAGCAACGTTATTAAAATGTTGGGCGAATCAAAACCAACACAAGCAACTGCAACTGCAGGTACTGCTTCAGGTGGCAAAACCAAAACACCAAGCTTAGATGAGTTTGGTACAGATTTAACACTTGCAGCACAAGAACAGCGTCTTGACCCAGTTGTGGGTAGAGAAAAAGAAATCGAACGTGTAATCCAAATTCTTGCAAGAAGAACAAAAAACAACCCAGTTCTAATTGGTGAACCTGGTGTTGGTAAAACTGCTGTAGCAGAAGGTCTTGCAACTAGAATTGTTAATTCAGAAGTTCCAGATATTTTAGAAGGCAAAAAAGTTATCCAATTAGATATGGGGCTTTTGGTTGCTGGCACAAAATACAGAGGTGAATTTGAAGAACGTCTTAAAAAGATTATGGATGAAATCCGTCAAGCGGGTAATATCATCCTTATCATTGACGAAATGCACACCCTAATCGGTGCTGGTGCAGCAGAAGGTGCTATCGACGCAGCTAACATCTTAAAACCAGCATTATCAAGAGGCGAAATTCAAGTTATAGGTGCTACTACTTTAGAAGAATACAGAAAGTATGTAGAAAAGGATTCAGCACTAGAAAGAAGATTCCAACCTATCATCATTGAAGAACCTTCTGTTGAAGATACAATTGAAATCATTAAAGGTTTAAAACCAAAATATGAAGAACACCACAAATTAAGAATTGCTGATGATGCAATCGTTGCAGCTACAGAGCTTTCTTATAAATATATAACAGATAGATTCTTACCAGATAAAGCTATCGATATTATCGATGAAGCTGCATCTAAGTTAAGAATCCAAACAAGTGCATTGCCACCAGAAGGTAAAGAACTTGAAAAACAATTAAAAGCTGTTATTAAACAAAAAGAAGATGCAATCAGAAATCAAGAATTTGAAACAGCTTCTAGCTTAAGAGATGATGAAGCGGATTTAAAAGAAAGAATCCGTGAAATGTCTATTAAGTGGAGAGAAGACAATGAAGAAAATAAACCTACAGTAACTGCGGAACAAGTTGCTCAAGTTGTAAGTATGATGACTGGTATCCCTACAACAAAAATTACAGAGGGAGAAAGTGAAAGATTACTTAAACTTGAAAGCACACTTCACGATAGAGTTATTGGTCAAGACCAAGCAGTTGTTGCTTTATCTAAAGCTATCAGACGCGCAAGAGTTGGATTAAAATCACCAAATAGACCAATCGGTAGCTTTATTTTCTCTGGTCCAACTGGTGTTGGTAAAACAGAATTAGCTAAAGCATTATCTGAAGCTGTATTTGGTAGTGAAGACAATATGATTCGTGTTGATATGTCAGAATTTATGGAAAAACATTCAACAGCTAAATTAATTGGTTCGCCTCCAGGCTATGTTGGTTATGATGACGGTGGTCACTTAACTGAATTAATCAGAAAGAAACCATATAGTGTAATTCTTTTTGACGAAATTGAAAAAGCCCACCCAGATGTATTCAACATTATGCTTCAAATCTTAGACGATGGTCGTTTAACAGACTCTAAGGGAAGACACATTAACTTCAAGAATACAATCATCATTATGACAAGTAATGTAGGTGCTAGTATGATTACAACAACTAGTAAACTAGGTTTCTCAGTTGCTGAAGATGAACAAAAAGATAAGTATGAAAAACTAAAAGATACAGTAATGGAAGAAATGAAAAAATCATTCCGTCCAGAATTCTTAAACAGAATTGATGACATTATTGTATTTGCTCACTTATCTAAACCAGAAATCAGAGAAATTGTTGATTTAATGCTAAGAGACCTATTCAAACGTCTAAAATCACAAAATCTAACAATTGAAGTAACTGATGAAGTTAAAGATTACTTAGGTGAAGCCGGATATTCTGAAGCTTATGGTGCAAGACCATTAAGAAGATTAATCCAAAAACGTATAGAAGACGGATTAGCAGAAGAAATTCTATCTGGTAAGTACACTCAAGGTGATACAATTGTTCTAAACTTGAAAGATGAAAAAATCGTTTTTGAAAGTAAACAAGCTGACTAAGAATACTTAAATAGAATAAAAAACTCCTCAAATGAGGAGTTTTTTGTTTTATATAAAGAAAAATCTAGCCACAATTATTGACATTATAATTCCAATCAAATCAGCACTTAGACCTGTTAAAAGTGCATACCTGTATTTTTTTACCCCAATTGCACCAAAATATACAGTTAGCACATAAAAAGTTGTTTCTGAACACCCCAACATAATGGCCGCAAGTTTAGATGTATAAGAATTTATATCATTATTTGAAACAATATCAGAAAATACACCAATTGCCGCACTTCCAGATAATGAACGAACGAAAGCTAAAGGTAAAACATCTGCTGGTAAATGAATTTTATCTAATAATCCAGAACAAGATAGAGCCAAAGCATCTATTACACCAGATGCCCTTAACATAGAAATAGCAACAATAATAGCAACTAAATATGGAATAATATTAAAGCTAACTTTTGCACCGTCTTTTGCACCTTCAATAAATGCCTCATATATTGCAACTTTTTTAACTAGTGCAACAGTAAGAATAATCAAAATAATAGAAGGCAATGCCCATAGGGATAATATATCTATAAATTCTCTAATCGGCATTTGTCACCTCACTTTCCTTTTGAGGTGGAAAAATTCTTTTTAATAATTTGGCAATAAGAATAGCAGAAACAAATGCTGTACTTGTTACTATCAAAGTTGGCAAAATTATTTCAGTTGGATTTTCTGCTCCATTAGCGGCAAGAATAGCAATAACAGTTGCTGGAATAAGCTGAAAACCAGCCGTATTCATCGCAAGAAGAGTACACATAGGGTCTGATGCACTATTTTTATCTTTATTTAATTGTTGCATCCCTTCTATGGCTTTTATACCAATAGGAGTTGCAGCATTTGCTAAACCTAGTGCATTTGCGGAAAAATTCATTGCAACATCGCCAATTATTGGGCTATCTTTTGGTATTTCTGGGAAGATTTTTCTTGCAACTGGGTTAAGAAGTTTTGATAAGAACTCAACAATTCCAGATTTCTCAGCAATTTTCATAATACCAAGCCAAAAAGTCATAATACCCAATAGGGTTAAAACTATTTTAACAGCAAGTTCAGTACCAGTAAAAATAGCTTTAGCAACTTCACCTAAAGTGCCATTTATTGCACCAAAAACTATTGATATAACAATTAAAAAATACCAAATGTAATTCATATGTTTATTTTATTTTATATTGTAAAAAAAATCAAAATCTATTAAGATTAGTAAGTATGTAAGTTTGTTGATTGATGTCGAAGTAGGTAAGATTCTGAGACAAGCTCAGAATGACAAATTTATATAAACTATGCTTTATGTAGATGTGGCACTCTGCCATAGAAGATGAATCTGAACATTATAGTTGAATAAGCAAAAATATGTCGATGTGGCGGAATGGTAGACGCGCACGTTTGAGGGGCGTGTGGGGTAACCTGTGGGGGTTCAAGTCCCCCCATCGACATTTAAAAAGATAAAATCTTTTTAAAGTCAAGGACACTTGAACATAAATTTTTCAAAAATGTGAAAAATTTATTGGTTCAGTCTAAAGACATACCTTCGCTGTATAACTCGGGTTTCATACCTAATCCACAAATTTGTGGCTTTTCATTAAATAAAGCCATCTTTTATATCCTTTCCTTTACTTCCGTATCACTAATAAGACAAAACAAATCACAGAATTTACAAGAAGCTCAAAATTATTAATTAAAGTTAAGAATAGAAAGGAAAATCTGTTACAAACTAGCAAAATTTTCTTTTTTCATGCAATATTATAATTGAGAGTTCACTAAAAAATCGAGGAAATACAAATGACAATAGGAAATGTATCCTTTGGTCGTGTAGTAGCTGTAACTGGCTCATACAAAAAAGCTGGTAAGTTACAAAATAGAATGAAACAACAACTTAAACAAGAAAAAGTTATTGCATATGATGTTACAGATAAATATAGATATGCGTCTACTGGTGGAGTTTTAGCTAATTCCGCAAATAAAGGTGAGTGTTCATTAGTTTATGTTACTGGAAAAGATGTAAAAAAAGTCAAAAATAAAGAAGCTGGTTGGGATACTTTAGACGGTATTTTAAGCCATATGTCACAACATATAGACTTAAACAAAGAAAGTACAAACAGAGCAGTTGACTTACTTGCATAGTTAAAAATATAGAAAGGTTAGTATGTTAAAAGGTTTTTTACAAGAGTTTAAAGAATTTGCTGTAAAAGGTAATGTAATCGACATGGCTGTCGGTATAATTATCGGTGGTGCATTTTCTCCAATAGTTAATTCATTAGTTAAAGATATCATTATGCCTCCTATTGGTTTTGTAATGGGTAAAGTTGATTTTTCAAACTTGTATTTTTCTATTACTCCGACAGATGAAGTTTATGCAACACTTAAAGAAGCTCAAGAAGCTGGTTTAGTAACAATTAACTATGGTACATTTATCAATACATTAATTAGCTTTCTAATTGTATCTTTTGCTGTATTTTTATTAGTAAAAGTTATTAATAAACTAAAAACAGAAAAGAAGGAAGAAGTTGTCGAAGAAGCACCAGCTGAACCAACAACAAAAGAATGTCCTTTCTGTTGTTCAGAAATTAATATTAAAGCAACAAAATGCCCACATTGTGCGTCTATAGTTTAATATTAAATTTAAAATAGAATTAAAGAAACCTTGTGATAATTCACAAGGTTTCTTATTGTTAAACATAAACATACTGAATACTATCAAAATATTCATTCATTTGTGCTTCCGTAAGGATTGATGTTTGAGACTCATCCCAAGGATTTATAACCTCAAATAAATATTCACCATTTTCTTGTAAAACAGGATAAATTGTATAAGAATGGCAAGCTGCAATATTTAGTTCTGTATTTAGCATATCCTCATCTGAAGTTCCATACGTACCACCTGCAACAATTTTAACAGTTGAATTATACAAAATATCTGAAATAGATGTTTCTTCTCTATTTAGCCAATGTGTATCACAATCTAAACCAAAAGCTTCAAATACTTTTTCTGCTTTACCACCAGAACTTCTAAGGTCAGTTCCATAGTCGTCATTTTGTAATTTTTCCACTTCTTTTTGTGCCTCATCAAGTTTGACGTGGTCAAGAATATACGAATCATCAATTTCTAAATCATACATATTTCTCACCACACTAGAGAATTCATTAATCATATCTTCATCGGCACCTGGAAGAATAAAATCAGCTACAATTTTTTCTAAATCATTACTAAAGTTTTCTGAGAAAAGAATTCGAGTAGCATCAACAATACCAAGTTCTCTATTTTCATCACCATACTTAGATGTATATTCATCTAGTATGTCCATATAATTATCTACAATTCCTATCTCTTCACTAGAATAGTTATATAGTGCTTCATCTTCTTCCATTCTTTCATAGAAGGTTTCTATTCTATCCATTTGATAGTCAATTCTGTCATTTTTCAAATAAACACCATAACATAGCTCGAGCATTTGCATACCCATTGAACTATCAGATAACAAACTAGAATCTTCGTAGTCAGTAACTTTTTTACCATTTTCTAAGATGAAAGTATAATCACCATTTGGTAAATCTACAGTTATATTTCCTTTTTCATCTTCAGAAAAACAATTTAATAGAGTACCTCTAGTATTAGGGTCTGTCATTAAGTTATTCAATGTTGATACTAAATAACAGTCACCTGATTCTCCTTGAGATGACATATATCTTTCTAGTGGTGGAAATAATTTATTATATGCTTCTTTAGAAATATCTAATTGTTGTGTTTCTCCGTCTGCTGTTTTTAAATATATTTTATCTTCGCCTTCGACTTCAAAAACATCACCAACTTCAATAGTTTCAATGCCGTCAGTTACTGATTTTAATGTTGGTACAGATAAGTCTCCAACATCTTGACCAGTTATAGATGCTTCCAAAAGTAAATCAATTTCTTCCTTTATCAACTTACCTCTGGTTGTATCAGAATATTCAAAATTTGGCATTATTTCGCTAACATATTCACTTGTTTTAATAACGTCTTCAAAGTGCCCCTTTTCTAAATATTCTTCTAAAGACTCTTCATCAAAGATTTTGCTTGTAGTATTTAACTTAACTAAATCATCACGATTTAGAGTTGATTTGCCAGTTGTTTCTTTATACTTTTCTTGTAATAGAATAATTTCATCAATATTTTCTGGTGTAATTAATTCTTCAGAAATAACCGTATTCTGAGGAATATCAATATCTATTTTAGATAACTTTTCTAGAAAATCTGCTTCTTTATCTTGTTTAGTAGTTTTATTATCAACTACATCCTCAAGTTTTTCTTTATTATCGTTTAATAACGTAGGAGTGGACTCTTGCATATATTTATCATCAATAGGTTGTGCATTATTATATTGTTCAAAAACTTCTAATAAATCAGCAAATTTTTCTTCCATTTCCGTTAGTAAATTATTAACTGTATTCGCAGTTTCTTCCCCAAACATTTCTGCAAAAACAGAAGTTTCCTTATAACTTGATACTTCATTACCAACAGATTGTTCAGAACCAGAACCCGCATCTTGAGTTTCAGATGCTTGTGATAAATTCTGTATATTTGAAATTAATTCATTTATTTTTCCAGATAAATCCATAACAATTCTGTTCCTATAGAACTGTTATCGACATTTGAACGTTAAACTTTAATGTTATTTTTTTTGAAGTCCTTTTTCTTTAAGTTTGTTTAAAACAACTTCTTTTTTAGATTTAATATCTATCAATTCTTTTTCAAGATTATTTTTTACAGCCAATTCTTCAAGTTTTTCTAAATAATTCATTTCAGTAATATATCTAGTGATATTTTCTTCCTTAGAATTTTTTTCTACAAAATTTTCATAATCAGATTTTATTTTTTCGTAAACACTCATTTAAAAACTCTCCTTAATTATATATTACAAAAAGTTCTTTTAACTGGCAATTTTTCCAGAAAAATGCTTTTATATAGATATGGATGAAAACAAAATTGTAGAATTAAATACTAACAAAAAAGAAGAAGTGAAAAATGAAAAAGAAGAAAAATTCAGATTTTCACTTCAAACTAATCCTATTCTACAAAAAATGCTGCTAGCAAACGCAAATAGTAAAAAAGATAAATTTAAGTTCAAAGATTTATTTAGATAATACATTTTTTTAATACATGTAGTACAATCAATATATGTATAGAAAATCATATATTGATATTTATCTAAAAAATGGTTTCGAGTTTGATGAAGCAAAGAATGAAGTAGATTTTGCTTTAGATACTCTCTTTAATTTTACCTATAAAGACTACATGCTAGATAAACAATTAGAAAATTGGCAAATTTCTAAGCTAATAAAAGTTATTACAGAAAGAGTCACAACACGTAGGCCAATCCAACAAATTATAGGACAAGCATATTTCTACGGTCATAAGTTCTTTGTTAATGAATATACTTTAGTTCCACGCCCAGAAACAGAATTGCTCGTTTCTGCAAGCTTAGAATTAATTAAAAATATTCCAACTCCAAAAGTTTTAGATATTGGTACAGGAACTGGCTGTATTCCTTTAACTATAGCAATGGAAAATCAAACTGCATATATAGCTTCAGTTGATATTTCGCCAGAAGCAATTGAAACAGCTAAAAAAAATGCACTTTTTCACAATGTTCTAACGAACGTAAAATTCTTTAACTCAGATTTATTTGAAAATGTGCAAGATAAATATAATTTGATAGTATCTAATCCACCATATATTCCACCTCAAGAAAAAGAGAACTTACAAATAGAAGTTAGGGACTTTGATCCACCCACAGCGCTATTTACAAAGGATGAGGCTGGAGTTGAGTTTTATAAAAAAATTATTTTGAAAGCAAAAGATTATTTATTAGAAAATGGATACATAGCTTTTGAACTTGGTATTAATCAAGCAAATCTAGTAAAAGAAATGCTAGAAATGAATAATTATGCAGATATAAACATAATAAAAGACTACAATTCTATTGAAAGAATAATAACTGCAAGAACAAATTGTTAAGAATTGTTAAATATGATAATAATTATCACTTTTCTTTTTTTAAGCAATATGGTATTATAATTTCATAAAAGATAATAAGACAAAAAGGAAATGAAAGAGGTAGAAAATGTCTAAATTTGTATGTAGCGTATGTGGTTATACAGTAGAAGGTGAACACGCACCAGAAAAATGCCCATTGTGTGGTGTTCCAGCAGAAAAATTTAATAAATTAGATGAATCACAAGGTTTAACTTGGGTAACTGAACACGTTGTTGGCGTAGCAAAAGGTTGTGATGAACAAGTTATGCAAGGTTTAAAAGAACACTTTATGGGTGAATGTACTGAAGTTGGTATGTACCTTGCAATGAGCAGACAAGCTGAAAGAGAAGGTTATCCAGAAGTAGCTGAAGCATTTAAAAGATATGCGTTTGAAGAAGCAGAACACGCTGCTAAATTTGCAGAGTTAATTGGTGAAGTTGTAACTAATTCAACAAAGAAAAACTTACAAATGAGAGCAGAAGCTGAATCAGGTGCTTGTTCATCTAAAATGGAGATTGCAAAAAGAGCAAAAGAACTAGGCTATGATGCAATCCACGATACAGTACACGAAATGGCTAAAGACGAAGCTCGTCACGGTCAAGGCTTCCAAGGATTACTACAAAGATTATTCTAATAGTGGAAAACCTAGAGATAAGAGGGGGAAACCCCTCTTTTTATTTTGTAAATCTTTGTAATTAATAATTAAAATGCATAAAGTTTTTGATTATAGATGACGATAACCAATGAGTATCCTTGCAAATGGAGTAGTAAAATGCAAACAAGTATTGGACAAAATTTATTGAGATCTATGCTTTATGCAAAAGCGTCAAAAGACAATAATATAAATTCAAGTGAAGCAACTGATAAACAAACAGAAGAAATAATTTTAGATAATGATGGTATTAATCTTTTAAATAAGATTCAAGCAAATTTATATGAGGTAACTGGAAATAAAATAATTTCTAGTCAAAATTTAGGTGTGTATACCGCATTTATATCTTCTTCAAAAGGTACTAAACATACAGTTAATAATAGTAATGCTGTACAAAATCATAATAATATAAATACAGCTTTTGAAGAAGATGACGATATTTTAATTGATGATAAACTTGCTGAATTGTCAGAAACTTCTGTTGATACTTTGAATAAAAAAACTAATCAAGCGGAAGGTGTTGGAAATAAAAAAATTGATAAAGAAACAGGTAATGTTTTAGAACAAACTAAAATTGATGAAAATGGTACAGTAAGACACTATAGTTATGAGTATTATGAAGGAACAAAAACAGTTAAAACATTAAAAATTATAAATGAATCTCTTAATACTGAAAGCTATCGTCAATATGATAAAAATGGTAAATTAACCCAAAAAACAGTTTATAAAAAAGATGAAAATGGAAATGTTGAAAAAACAATAGTTTCTTCATATGACCAAAATGGAAATATAACAAAAATCGTTACTAAAGATGAAAATGGTAAAGTAATTAGAGAAGAAAAAATCCTAAAAATAAAAAAAGATGAAAATGGCAACATTATTCAAAAAGATACACAAGATAAAGATGGTACTGTAAGACATTATACTTATGAATATTATGAGGGTACAAATACTACTAAATCATTAAAAGTTATAAATGAATCACTTAATACAGAAAGCTATCGTAAATATGATGAAAGTGGTAAATTGACTAAAAAAACTGTATATCAAAAAGATGATAATGGAAATACAAAAAGTACTGTTATTACTTCATATGATGAAAATGGTGAAATGAGCCAAAGAATCGAAAAAGATAAAAGTGGAAAAATTATTCAAAAAGATACAATAGAAGCTGATGGTGTTTTAAGACATTATAGTTATGAATACTATGAAGGAACAAAAACAGTTAAAACATTAAAAATTATTAATGATGGTCTTAATACAGAAAGTTATCGTCAATATGATAAAAGTGGTAAATTATATGAAAAAACTATTTATCAAAAAGATGATAATGGTGATATTAAAAACACATATGTTTCTTTATACGATGATAATGGTGAATTAACTAAAAAAATTAAAAAAGATGAAAATGGTAATGTAATTAAAAAAGATACAAAAGATGAGGATGGTGTTGTAAGGCATTATAGTTATCAATACTATGAAGGAACTAACACTGTTAAGACATTAAGAGTAATCAATGAAAACCTTAATACAGAAAGCTATCGTCAATATGATAAAAATGGCAATTTGTATGAGAAAACTTTGCATCAAAAAGATAATGATGGAAATATAGAAAAGACAACTATCTCTTCATATGATAAAAATGATAAAGTTATAAAAAAACAAATAATAGAGACAAATTCGGCTGGCGAAAAAGATGTTTTCACCTACAATTATTTAGAATTTGAAGGAGATTATCCAACTAAATATAGTGTTGAATATAATTATGCAAATGGTGCTCATACAAAATCAACTATTGAACAAAGAAAATTAAATTCGACAAATAAAAATGATTACATTGTATCAGCGGTAAATGAACAATTTATTAATGGTGAATGGTTGTTAGTTTCTGAACTAAATACAACAACTAAAGAAGATTCGGAAGGAAATATGAAAGAAGGAACTGACAGAACTTTCTATTTCTATGATGAAAACAATAAATTGATAAAGAAAGAAGAAACATTCTCTTTTAATTCTGCTATGCCAACGGATGATAATAAAGCACTAAGCACAAATAGTTTATATCAACTAGACCAAAAATTAGTTACAACTTATGATGCAAATACTGGTGGCGTCACTTCTACGGTTACATATACTAAAAAGAATATTATAACAACTTTCTATGACGAAAATGGAGTAGAAACAGGAACAAAAGTACAAACATATAAAGAAAACGATTATGAAAACCATAATTTGAATAATATTTCCAGAGAAGATTTTGTTAAAGAAGCAGAAAAATATATTGGATACAATAGAATAGATGGAAGTTATTCTGTATTTGGTACAAATGGAAGTGCTTGTGCCACATTTGCAACATACGTCATGTATCAATTAGGTTTTGATTTGACTTCTGTAAAATCCAGAACAACTTACATGTTGCAAAATCAAGCAATTAATGAAGGACGTCATATAGATGCCAAAGATGCTTTTAGTCAATTAGAGGCGGGTGCTGATATTGATGACTTAATTAAACCGGGTGATATTCTTACTAAAATGAAAGAAGATGGAAGTAATTCACATACAACAATTGTTAAAAGCGCTAAATATGATAAAAAAACTGGTGAGATTATATTGCAAGTAATAGGTTATGAAAGTAATGCCAATAACGAAAACAATGGTGTCAAAGAAGCGAAATATGTAATTACGCAGAACAAAAAAGGCAACATAGAAATAAATGGTAAAGAGTATTGTGTTGGTTTTTGTGATTACCTAAGTTAATTATAAATTATTGAAATAAAAAAAGAGCCTTAAGGCTCTTATAAATGGTACTCCCAAGGGGATTTGAACCCCTGTCGCATCCGTGAAAGGGATGTGTCCTAGGCCTCTAGACGATGGGAGCCTATCGACAAGTATTATATTATCTAAAGCATAATTTAGAGTCAAGCACTTTTTTATATTTTTTTATAAATTATTTTTTTATTATCATCATTACTGGCTAGACTGCTTTTATAACAAGGAATTCCTTCAATATTATAATCTTGTTCTGTTATTATAAAATCTATATTTTCTTCAAAATAATTTGTTCCAATTATATAGTTATCACCTAAAAAGTCTCTTGCTACCTTTACCGAAAAACTATTTTTATCTATAAAAACACCATCTGCTTCTATAATTTGAGCAATATCAAGTCTATCATTCACAATAAGCAAAACATTATAGATAGAGCACAACTCTCTTAATTTTTTGGTGATTTTAATAGCTTCACTTGTTAGAGCATGCCCGTAGTTTATTTGAACAATCGAAACACCATTTTCCAATTCTTGAGCAATTGTATCAAGTAAATCATCCTCGTTTAAGAATAATTCATATTGAATAATTAAATATAAATCTCTATTTCTTAGTCTTAACTTATTTATTTTCATATTAGTTAAATATATAGCCAAATGTTTATGCTAACTAGCTTATAGTTCTAAGTATTTTTTTTGACTATTTATAGATTATATAAAAAATAATGTTCATGTGATAGGGGTATTTTTTGAAAGGGTTAGCTAAAAAAAGATATAAAGAGATGAATCAATTAGATTTAATCATTCTTGCTCAGAACGATGACTATGATGCT
This sequence comes from Candidatus Gastranaerophilales bacterium, assembly GCA_017467305.1. Lineage (GTDB taxonomy): Bacteria > Cyanobacteriota > Vampirovibrionia > Gastranaerophilales > Gastranaerophilaceae > Avigastranaerophilus. The sequence continues at coordinate 4,913 of JAFTSM010000034.1, read as the reverse complement.
ATAGAAGAACTAATAAAACGAGAACAGAAAAATGTATATGCTTCATTCTGTTATTTAGGTGCAAATAAGGAAAGTTTATCTGATTTAACACAAGAAGTATTATTCAGAATGTCAAAGAATATAAAAAATTTAAAAAATCCCAAATTGTTTAAATCTTGGTTAGGGCAAATAATAACAAACCTTTTTTATGATGAATTACGAAAAAAACAAAAATTTCCGGATTCTATTTCTATAGATTCTTACTGGGCGAATGATGAAAAAGATGAAAATACTATTTTACACATTTGTGATGACAAATTAAAACCAGATGAAAGAACTATAGGTAAAGAGACAAGTGAAATCATACAAGAGATGATATGCCGATTACCAGAACATTTTAGGATAGTAATAATTTTAAGAGAATTACAAGGACTTAGTTATGAAGAAATAGCGAAGATAACACAGACAAATGTCGGGACAGTTAAATCACGGATATCAAGGGCAAGAAACAAATTACAAGAGTGTCTGAAACCGTACTTTACCTAAAAAGGAGTAAAAATTGGAAAATAAAATATGTAAAAAAGTTGCGTCTATGTTATCTCTGTACATTGAAAACAAACTTGATGATGAAGACAGATTTTTTGTAGAAAATCATTTTTTGAACTGTATTAATTGTTATCAAAAATATTTAGAAATGAAGAAAATTATGAATAATCTTCATTTAGAATACCAAAAATTACTAGATGAATTTGATAAATTAGAATCAAATCAAAATTTTAGCATTAGAGAATATGAAACATTTTACAACAATATTTCACCATATGTAGATGATGAATTAAATTACGAAGAAAGTATAAAGTTTAGAAAATATATACTAAAATCAAAACCAGCCAGAGTAGAATTAGCTAATGCTTATAAGTTAAAAAATAATATTAAACGCTCTGTCGCTAAACTAAAAGATAATGCAAATATTAATTTTTCAAAAAAAATTTTAAAAAAACTAAAGGAAGAAAAGCGAGATACCTTTGATATCATTTATCAAAGGGCAGCAATTATACTTGGCTTTACATTGTCCACAATAATTATCATTGGTATATATATGAGTTTTAGCTATATACAAGAAGCTTTTGCAGAGAACAATAATAAACAAGTTATTCAAACAATAGAATTTCCCAATGATGAAGATTGGGTAGAATTTACTTACGATAGAAATAACAAACCTCTTTTAACTCAAAAATAGTTGTAATATAATAAAAAGAACTAAAAGGAGTTATATGATGAAGTTCTTACATTCAATGATTAGAGTTAAAAATATAGATAAATCTTTGAAATTCTACCAAGATTTTATTGGTTTGAAGCTTATAGAAAAGAAGTCTTTAGAAGATTGTGATTTATATTTTTTAGGTGAGGATGAAAATTCTTGCCAAATAGAACTAACATATAATTATGAAACTCCAGAAAATGGATATGCAAATGGAAATGCCTTTGGTCATTTTGCTTTTGGCGTTAATGATATGAATATTGCAACTAAAAAAGTAAAAGAAATGGGTTATGAATATTTATGGGAACCATTTGAACTTGAATTAAAGGATGAAAATGGTAATTCTTCTAAAAAATTAATAGCATTTATTAAAGACCCAGACGGAAACGAAATAGAATTGATACAAGAATAATGCAAAGATTACCAGAATATTTAAAACGTGGAATTATAGATACAGAAAAGACCAAAACAGTTAGGCATATTCTAAAGTCTAATTGTTTAAATACTGTTTGCGAAGCTGCACGTTGTCCAAACAAAAGTGAATGTTATGCAAAAAATACAGCAACTTTTTTAATTATGGGCAACAACTGTACTCGCAATTGTCGTTTTTGCAATATTTCTTGTGCAAAACCAGAACCACTAAATTTAGATGAGCCAAAACAAATTGCAGACGCTGTAAAAAAATTGGGGTTAAATTATGTTGTTATTACATCAGTTACACGCGATGATTTGGCTGATGGTGGTGCTGAACATTTTTCTAATGTGATAAAAGAGGTTCGCATATTAACTCCAGATGTTAAAATAGAAGTACTTACACCAGACTTTAAAGGTGTAGAATCTTGTATTGATACTGTTATTAATGTTCATCCAGACGTGTTTAATCACAATATAGAAACAGTACCTTATTTATATAAAAAAGCACGCCCACAAGCAAATTATGAACGTTCACTTAGATTTTTAGAATACATAAAAAAACAATCTGATATATTGACTAAAACTGGTTTAATGGTTGGGTTAGGCGAAACTAAAGAAGAACTTATTCAAGTTTTTGAAGATTTAGTTAGAATAAAATGTGATATTGTAACTATCGGTCAATATATAGCACCAACAAAAGCGCATCTTGAAGTTGCTAAATATTATGAGCCTAAAGAATATGATGAGCTTTCAACCATAGCTAAGAAAATGGGAATAAAACACACCTTTTTCTCTCCACTAACAAGAAGCTCATATAAAGCTTATGAGGTTTTTAAAAAAGATTAATTATTCTATAACTAAGCGTGCTATAAAAGAATTTCTTTCTTTTTTTATTTCATAATATTGGATAGACTTAATTCTACTACTATGTTCTAAATAATTTTTCATATCTTTTTGATATATTTTGTGACCGTAAGGTGCATATAACCAGTATTCTCCTGGTTCTGTTATATTCTCTATATTCTTTGCAAATGGAGATTTATCAAAATAGCCATACATGTAATCATGAATTTTGGGCTTCTGATTACTGTAATATTTGTATATTAAATTTTCCCCAATGATATTTTCTAATTTTGGATTCAATTCACACAATTGTATAAAGGAATCTCGAACATAAGATTTTATCATTACATATTTTGATATATCAATATTCATATTTTTAAATATAAGTAACGACAAAATACAAACTGTAAAAATAGAACACACAATATTTTTAGGTATAAACAAAGCAATCTGACTTAAAAATATCAAGAACAAAGGCAATAAAAATAATATCAGTCTATTTTCAAAAGGATATTGGTGTAAAGCACTAGCACATACAATCAAGAATACTGGCAATAAGATAAAATAAAGATTTTTTATCTGCTTTGAATAAATGATCAAAGCAAAGTTTAAAACCATAAAAGGCCAAAATTCTATATATCTATATAAATTAACAAGATTTCTTACTTTATGTGAAAATAATTCAAAAAAATTATCTGATGTAAAGAAGGATGGATATTCATTATCCCAAAACCATTCCATTCCAGCATAATATTTTTGATGAACTGGTATATAAAAACAAAAAACAAAAATAAGTAAATTTAAAAATAATGGTAAAAACAGAATTAAGAATTTCTTTTTATCAAAAATTTTATCCTTAATCATTTTTGCAAATATATATAATAATCCAGTAAATACAATAAACAAAGCAGGAATGGAAAACCATATAGAAAGAGAAATTATTAATGAATAAATCAATAATTTTTTATTAGAAATGCTTTTAATATCTATCATATAAAATATCAATAGCAAAATAATAGCAAATAACAATTCGCACGAATATTGCTTAAATTCTATAGAATAATATATTGCTGTTGGATTAAAACATAATAAAAATGTACATATCAGCGTTAGGTATTTATTTCCAAACATTTTTTCAGTTAGAACAGATATCAACGGTAAAGACAAAATACCACAGAAAAATGGGAATAATCTTACGACAAAATCTTTATAAAAAATATCATTTTCAATAGGGAAAATACTACAAATTAATTTTGACATAACCATAAATAATGGTGGAGCAACTTGCATATTTTCTAAAGGTTTAAAAAAATCGAAAAAGTTTTTATCTAAATTGCTTGCTAATGAACAAGTATCGTACCAGTATGAAGGATTTAAAAATAGTAACTTTGTTCTAATTATTATTCCAGCAATGATAACAACAATTACAAAAAAATATATTAAATCAAATTTTTTTAATTGCAATTTAAAACCTCACTCCATATGTTTATTATACAAAAAGAAAGTCTTAGAGACTTTCTTTTTAATAAAATATTTGATTATATAAACTAAATTGTCTTTTCTCTTCTGTAGTTTTGAATATACTGTATAATTCTTTCTTTGAACATTAAGAAAAATACAGCCACACCACAAAGCATTATTGAATTTAAGAATACAAATAATACAATTCTATTACCAGCTAATAATAGAGGTAAATTAAAATATAAAACACTAAACAGCATAGAAACTGATAGTAATAAAAATATTACTGAAAAACACGTAGCAAACTTTTGCATACAATACCGCCTTTTCTTCCTTTTAAAATTTAAAATCTAACACTACAAATGAGAGGCACTCACTTCAGGTGTCAGATGAATAAGAAGATAAACAGTTTAATAATATTTTTCTCATGCCTTCATTATAACACTTTTAAGTTTAAATTAAAAGTCCCCCCAATAGAGGGTCTTTACAAAATAAAAAAATGGAGTCAGAAATGACTCCATTTAAAATTATCTAAATCAATAACTATTTAACTGTTTTTGCTGTGTCAACGATGATAGAAAATGCTTCTGGTTCGTTAACAGCTAAATCAGCTAACATTTTTCTGTTGATAGCAACTTCTGATTTTTTAAGAGCATTCATAAATTTAGAATAGCTCAAACCGTGTTGTCTAACAGCAGCATTGATTCTAACAATCCATAGACGACGCATATTTCTCTTTAGGTGACGTCTGTCTCTGTATTGGTATTTTAACTTTTTCATTACAGCAGTATTAGCTACTTTAAAGATTCTGCTTCTAGCACCTTTAAAACCTTTAGCTAATTTTAATATTTTCTTATGTCTTTTTCTTAAGACATTACCACGTTTAATTCTCATTTCTTCAATTTCCTTTCTTCACTAATTTCTTAACCTGAACACTTCGCATATGGAAGTTCTT
>JAFTSM010000004.1 GCA_017467305.1 Candidatus Gastranaerophilales bacterium | reverse complement strand
TGAAACTAGTTCAGCATGACAAAATTTTGGTTCGTTTTGTATCGTATGCGTAGCATACTCAAACAAGTCCTCGCCTGCAATTTCTTCGCTAATATGTTCTTACTATCCTTCGCTATGGATTTCTAATTTTATTTTATTCAATTATTCTTTTTTTGTATGCAAAGGAAATAAAAATGAAGTCCATTTCGGAGCGGATTACGAGCAGAGGCTGGAGGGCTTGTGATGAACAAGTCCGAAGCCATTTATCGCGAGTAACCAAGCAGGATAGTTATAACATCTTATTGAAGAAACAACAAGACACGCACTGTTTGAACTAAGTGAGTTTGCGTGTCTATACTGAAATTGATGTTATCTATCCGTAGAACTAGGACGCTATTTTTATTTCCTTTGATATATATTCTGGATTGCCACAAAAATCAAAGATTTTTTTGCAATGACTTATACTCATAACATTATTTATGTAAATAATACTTATAAATCCCAATTTTCGCTTAATTTTGCAAATTTGAAATCTTTATAAAAATAATTAAGAATTTGATATGCGTTGTAACCTTGAGAAGCTAAATTATTTGCCCCGTGTTGGCTCATCCCTACTCCGTGACCGTTTTTCTTTGTTCCTTTGTCAAAAGATGGTACTGATTGTAAAAAAGAACTTCCAGAACTCCAAACTTTTGTTTTTCCTCCAGAGCTTGCGTGATAATAGGTTGGTAAAACTTTTTTATTTTGCACTAAAACTATACCTTTTGTTTCATCCACAGCTTGTGAGGTTGAATCCTTTTCTGCACTTGCTCCGCCGTACGCTTGGTCTGCTGTAGTATCAACTAAATCAAAGCCTTTAGAACCGTGTTTGCCTGCGTTTTTTGTTGCGACAGCATAGCTTCTTGCTGCTATTGCTTGTGCCTTTAGCGCTTCTTTGTTCCATTTTGAAGGCATTTCAGCAGGAACTACACCTTTTAAATAATCTTCTAAAGGAACATCATTTACTAAAGTTAAGTGTGTTCCAAAATTTGTGATGTAAAAATCACCTCTGTACCAAGCTTTTTTTGCGTTAAGGTAACCTGGGACTTTTGTTCTTATCATAATTTGGTTTGTACCTAGTTTTACATCTTCTTTGCTTGTTTCTACAATAAGTTCTCTTCCTTTAGATTTAAAAACATATACCTTCATTGGTCTTATTTCATATAATAATATGTTTCTATAAGAGTCATAAATTTCAGCCGAAACTGAAGATGCTATTTTTACATTTTTTGCATCTGTTTGTAGTCCAATTTTTATTGCTTCTGCTTTTATCCCACTTGAGAGAAATATAAGAAAAATTAACAGAATTATTTTTCTAAGTTGCATAACCCTAAAACCATTGATAATTCCAATATTTAACATGATATCACATAATTTTCTCTCTTTAAAAAAAATCATATATATAGATGAGAAAGAAGAGAAGAAAATACTATATATCAACTATAAGTAGGGCTACTTTTGACTTTCAATATATTATCATTAAATAGAGTAAAAAAGGGTATTAGTATGATTAACGGCGGTGTACATTTTACTGAAAGAGGAATAATGCAGAACATTCGTGCTATGAGAATGCAAACTGTTCTTATGAGTATTACGAATGAAAATGTAGTTGGTTTTGATAAAGTTGGTTATCAAAAGAAAATTCCCGTTGTTTCATCTTTTGCTGAATTTATAGGAGAACAAGCTATTTCTACAACAACTGATGATACCGTTGGTAGATTGGTTAAGACTAATAATCCTTTAGATATAGCTCTTGCAGAGAAAGGTTATTTTCAAGTCCAATCAGATGAAGGAATTAAGCTTACAAGAGACGGTAGATTTAGATTAGATAAAAATGGTCAATTACTGACTTTAGAAGGTGCCAAGGTTTTAAATAATATGGGTATTCCTATGGTACTTCCTTTCTCACCAGAAAAACCAGAAGATGTCACGATTGACTTAAATGGTGTTGTAAAAGTTATTAATCATAAAACAAGAAAGTTTGAAACAGCAGGAACTCTTGGTATTGTTAGTCAAGACGGGGTCGCTGTATTATCTCCAAATGTTCGTCAAGGATATAATGAACACTCAAATGTTTCATTGCAGTCAGAATTTATGCAGGCAATGACATATCCAAAAACATTCGAAGCGAATAGACAATTGTATCAAATCCAAAATTCAAATTTACAAAGAGTAATTTCTTCATTAGGTAGCTAGGAAAGGCATAAATGACAACATTACACGGTATAATTAATAGAGGTATTGTAAATGCAGAACTCCAGTTTGAAAAAATGGGGTACATATCTTCTAACGTGTCAAATTACAATACAAATGGATATAAAGCTGTTCGTTTTGAACAAATGCTTAATGAGTCTGGCTACTTATCTGGCATTGAAAGAACTGATTTTTCTCAAGGTGCTATTCAAAGAACAGCCCGCGATTTTGATGTTGCTATAGACGGATGTGGTTTTATTCCTGTTACTTCACCAACTGGTGATGTTACTTATACAAGAGAAGGTTCTTTTATGGTGAACCAAGAAGGCTTTCTTATAACAAATGACGGTTATTTAGTTGGAGATGGAATTCAAATTCCAGTCAATTATGATAATTTTGCAATTAGAGCAAATGGTGAAGTTGAAGTTTTCTCTAATGATGGTACTGAAAGAGAAACATTAGGCGTTATTCCTTTGGTTAATTTTCAAAATCCAGAAGGACTAAAAAAATCTGATAATAATAAATACTATTTGACAGCAGAGTCTGGTGAGCCAGTTTTGCTAAAAAATCATAACAGATTTAAACAAGGTAGCCTAGAAGTTACAAATATTGATATTTTGGGTGAAGTAAACTCAATTTTAAGATTGAATGCTTCAATGCTTGCTAGTTTTAAAGTTATGGAAACTATAAATGATATGTACTCTAAGACACTACAACTAAATCAATAAGAAGGTGAGTAGATGATAATACAAAATAATCCATTTTCAAACACATTACACTCCTTAGATTTAATAGCAGAAAGACAAAAAGCATTGTCTTGCAATTTGGCGAATATGGACACTCCAAATTACAGAAGAAAAGATATCTCTTTTGCTCAATATTTAGGTGCTGCTTCTGGTTCATTAGAAACTGCATTATCTATGAAAATGGGACCTTCTCCAGTTACTTTACAAGCTTCAGATGAAAAAGTAAATCCAGCAACAGAATTATCAGAAATGCAAAAAAATGCCATTATGTTTACAGTGGCTTCAAGAAGAATGACTTCTTTAATTACAGAGATGAAAACAGTTATTAATATGGGAGCTAGCTAATGGGTATATTAAGCGCAATGAATATAGGCTGTGACGGCTTAAAAGTTCACGGTATGAGGTTAGATTTAGCTTCTAAAAACATAGCTAATATCGATACTCCTAATTATGTCAGAAAAATTCCATTGGTTGTTTCAACTGATAGAAGTTCGTTTTTAAGTGTTATGAATCAGATGAAAGAATCTACTTTTGGTGCAGGAACACTTCCTTATGCTTCTGGTAGTGTTGCAATGGCTGGTGTTGTTGAAGACCCAACTCTAGGTGATAAAATTTATAAACCAGGTCATCCAGACGCTGATGAAAATGGCTATATAAGAACATCAAATGTTGATCCATTAGTTGAAATTACAGATGCAATAATGGCACAAAGAGCTTTTGAAGCGAGTTTGGCAATTATGACTATGACAAAATCAATGGCTGATAGGGCTGCAGCAATAGGAAGCTAGTAAAAGATAGAGGGTAGTGTGTAATGTTTACGGGTATGATACAAAATTTATTAAATTCTTCTGGGCAAGCTGCTGCTATTCAGCGTGCTCAACAATTGAATAACTATGTTCAATCCCAAAACAGAACACCAGAGCTTAATGAAGGTGTTGAGTTTAGAACATTTGAAGATGTAATGAACTCATCATTGAATGTTCATACTAGGTTTGATATTAAAAAATCTGATGTGCCAAGTATTAAATTCGGTTCATTAACTACACAGAATGTAAAAGCTGAAAGAGTCAATACTACTCCAGTAGAAAAGGTAAATTCAATTGAAGAACAAATGGCTGCTGTCACATTTAACTCAGCCTCAAAATCAACAGAAAAATCACAATTAAAAGACTTAATTTCAAAGATATCTAAAAAGCATGGAGTAGATGAAAAGCTTGTAAATGCAGTAATTAAACAGGAATCCGGATATAATACAAAAGCCAAATCATCAGCTGGTGCACAAGGATTAATGCAATTAATGCCACAAACAGCTAAATCATTAGGAGTAACTGACCCATATAATCCCGTACAAAACGTGGATGGCGGAGTTAGGTACTTAAAGAGTATGATGGAAAGATACAATGGTAATGTTGTTTTAGCTTTAGCTGCATATAACGCAGGACCTGGAAATGTTGATAAATATGATGGTGTTCCTCCATTTAAAGAAACACAAAACTATGTAAAAAATATATTATATAACTACTTATAATGAAAGGCATATAAAATGATAGAAAACAGATTAGTTCCAAATATTAATATTTTTTCAAATGTATCATCTTCAATGCCTATTGATGAGTTTTCTCAAAAAGGTTTTGGAGTAAGTAACTTGCACCAAAACGATGGTGTTAGTTTTAAAAATGTTCTATCTGGAATGGTAAGTAATTTAAATGCAGAAGTTGAAAAACCAGACCAACTACTTAGAGAACAAATGATGGGTAATTCAGATGTTGATATTCATGACGTCATGACTGCTATTGCAAAGGCCGAGCTAGGTATTAGTTTAGCTACTCAAGTAACTTCAAAAGTAGTTACTGCTTATAACACAGTAATGAATATCTCTATATAATAAATAAGTGTAAAGTAGTTACCCAATATAAAAAATAATAGTATAATATTTTGTGAGAAATCGTATATAGATTAGGGATTTATGAATATAAAAGAATTATTACAAAATAAGACAGTGCTGTATTCCGTCATTGGCGGTGTTGCTACTATTTTTTTAATTATAATAATAGTTGTTATAATGGCTGGTAGTGGTTCTAAAACTGGTGAAGTTCTTGATAAAATTGAGAAAGAGCCTTTTGACATTGTGACAACTGATAATCAAGGTAAAGCTATTGAAATTCAAAGTATTCTTGCACGTCATAAAATTGTTGCAAAGAGAAAATCTGAAGGTTCAAAAACTACTGTTTATCTTGAAGGTGGTAAATATACAAATTCTCAAAGAGATGGTGCATTATTATTATTGGTTAAGAGTGGTTTGATTGACCAAAATGTCGGCTTGGAAATTTTTGATAAGAGTGACTTTACTTCAACAAGAGAAGACAAAAGAATTAAATTAGCTCGTGCAGTTAATGGTGAGTTATCAAGATTAATCAGAAAAATGCCAAATATTGATAATGCTTCAGTATTTGTTTCTATTCCAGAAAATTCATTTTTTAAATCAGATAAAAAGCCTGTTACTGCAACTGTAATGTTAACTGTAGCAAGTGGTGTAAAATTGGATTCTTCAGTTATCAAAGCTATTAAAAGTTTGATTATGGGTAGCGTTATCGATTTGACTGCTGAAAATATTTCTATTACAGACTCAAATGGTAATGTTTATAATAGCTTGGTAAAATCTTTGGATGATCAAATTTCTAAAGTGCAAGAAAATGATAACTATATGCAAAATAAAGTTGCTGCACAGTTAGATATGTTGATAGGTCATGGTAATTATGTTGTTACTGTAAGTACATCATTAAACCAAGTTCCAAGAGAGGTTACTAGTATTTCTTATGATCCAAATAATTCTGTTCCAGTAACTGTTCAAAAATTCCAAGAAGGTTTAGGGGATGATTCTAGTGATACAAGCAAAGGTTCTGATGCGGTAAGCGTTTATCTTCCAAATGGATTACAAAATTCATCTTCAACATCAACACAATCTAAAAACTATAATAGAACAGCATCTGAGATAACAAATGGAGTTGGCAAAACTCATGTAAGTGAATATTTTAAATCTGGTATAGTAGAAAAAATTTCGGTAGCTGTTACGATGAATGCCGATGCTATGCCTCCAAATATGTCGATTGATGAATTAAAAGCTCAAATAGCAAGAGCAGCTTCACCAAAAGTAAATCCAGCAGATGTTTCTATTGCTTTTGCAGAAACAATCGACCCATATTTGGCATCTGATAGACCAGTAAATTTGCCTGTTCCAGATTCCTCTGGAAACCCTTGGTGGTTAGCAATCGTTTTATTATTGCTTGGCTTGGTTTTGGGCTTTATGTTTGTACATAAAAAATTAAAAGATTCATCATCTGAACAAGAGGCTGAATTAAGAAGACTAAAACAAAAAACAAATGAACAAGAAAAACAAATTGTAGATGTTAACTTAAAAGCGGCTGAATTGATTGAAAAACAAACAATTTTAACTCAAGAACTTTTAGAACATCAAAAACAATTACAAATAGAGAAGAAAGCGAAAGCTGATACTTCTTTAGATGAAGTGATAGAAGAAATTTCTTCTGATATTGCTTATGGGGATAGTGAAGAAACTTTGAAGGGCTTGAAAAGCTGGATAGAAAAGTCATAATTGGAGTAAATAATGCCTATAGATGGGTTTGATTATAAAGCTTTTGCAACAGATTTATCAAAACAAGCATTAGAAGTATTAATGCAACCAGGTACAAATGCTGCGCCAAGTACTTTGACTGATACTGAAAAAAAAGGGATTGTTGAAACAGTAAGAAAATTCTGTTTTATGGCTGGTGAAGCATTAAGTAATGATGCACAATTAAAATTTAACGCTGAACAAGCCAGTTTGGTTACGCAATTTATTGGTGAATGGACCTTTCATAAATCAATTGATTTGATAAAAGGTCAAATACCTCAAGCAAATAGAGAACCAGTTTTACAAATTATAGCTGCAAATATATTTAATACAGCAAAGTTGGCAATAATCAAAAATATGCCACAAGATGCTTTGATTAATTTGGTTGAAGATAAAGTAAAACAAGTATATGCTGATGAACTTGGTAAGCTTGTCAAAAAAGGAGTTTTAACTCAACAACAATGTGATGTTGCTTTAAACACTTCAAATCTTAATGATATGGTTGAAAAAGCTGAAGAGCAAGTTAAAGAACAACAAATTCAAAAGAGTGCTGCTACTGATAAAAAGACTTTAAAGCTTGCTGCTCTAGCTGTTGTATTGAAAAAACTTCCAGAACAAAAAGCTAATCAAATTTTAAACTCATTAGAACAATCTGATGTTCAACACGTTATTAATTATATGAGGATGGGCAATCTTGAAGATAAAATTGATAGGCAAGTAATGCTTAAATCCTTAGAAGAAATTAAAAAAATGTTACCAATGGCGGATATAATTAATGTTCCAAAACTTTTAAAACGTCATTATAAATTAATAAAATCTACTCCTATTGATATTTTAAGTCAAATAGCTTCTAACGAGAGGGAAGCTGTAAAAGATTTTATTTTAGACTCAAATTTTATAGCAACGGATAATTTTTCTCCACACGTAATTCAGTCACTTGTGAATAGTATAGAAACAATAATAAATGATAATTAAGAAGAAATTTACAACATTAAAGAAGGTAGTAGAAGAACAACAGGTGGTAGAACCAACTGTTGATATTGTGGATGTTGTTGAACAAGTTGCTGAAATTGTGCAAGAAGAACCTCAAGCGAAACCGGAAGTTGTAGAGGAAACTCCGGTAGTAGAAGAAAAACCCGCTCCAAAGAAAAAGAAGAAAAATGAAGATTTAGACCTAACTTTAGAAAATATAAAATTTGAACAACGTGAAGAAAGACGTGAGGGAACGAGAAGAAGAGGATATAGAAGAACTCAAGATAGAAATATTGTTTCTCGTGCCCAAAAGGATGCTGAATCTATAAAAGATGTTGCAAGAAAAGAAGGATATCAAGAGGGTATTGACCTTGCCCAAAAAGATTTAGATGATTTAAAGGAAAAGTTTTCTGAGTTCTTTAATTATAAAGATGAAGTATTTACAAAAGTTTCTGAATGTATTTTAGATATTGCTGTTGAAATTTCACGTAAAATTATTAATAAAGAAGTGGAAGCTGATAAAGAATATATTATTCCAATTATTAGAAATGTGGTTGAAGAAGTAAATAAAACTGAAAATAAAATTACGTTAAAAGTAATGCCAAAAGATGTTGAAATTGTTAGAGATAAGGTATCAGATATATTTTCTGGTAATTATTTTGAGGCAAAAATAACAGTTGTACCGGATAACACAATAAGTGATGGTGGTGTAATTGTTGAAACATCTAATGGGTTAATTGACGCTTCTATTCAAACTCAATTAGCAATAATTGAAAAAGCCTTAAAAAAGAAGGAAGAGGTCTAATAACAAATGGCACAACCTCAAGGCGTAAAAAGTTCTATGATAAGTGAAATTGGTTTAGCATTATTTGTAATTTTGCTAATCGTTTTGTTAATTGTTGAACTTCCACCAATTGTTGTTAACTTTGCGATAAGCTTTAATATTACGCTTGGTATTTTGCTTTTGATGTTTTCTTTATACATTCAAAAGCCACTTGAATTGGCATCATTTCCATCTATTATCCTTATTGGTACAATGTTTAGGCTTGTTCTATCTATTGCATCAACAAGGTTAATTCTTGCAAAAGGTGAAGCTGGTGAAGTTATTGATGCGTTCGGTAACTTCGTAACTGGTGGTAACTTAGTTGTAGGTTTTGTAATTTTTATTATTATTACTATTGTTCAGTTTATGGTAATTACAAAAGGTTCTGAACGTATTGCCGAAGTAGCAGCTAGATTTGCATTAGACGCTATGCCTGGTAAGCAAATGCAAATTGACGGTGACTTTAACCAAGGCTTGATTTCTCCGGAAGAAGCTGCAAAAAGACGTGAAGACTTAGCCAGAGAATCTAATTTATACGGTTCTATGGATGGTGCGATGAAGTTCGTAAAAGGCGATACTATGGCTGGTATCATCATTGTAGTTATCAATATTGTTGGTGGTTTGTGCGTTGGTGTTTTAATGAATGGTATGGCTGCTGGTGAAGCTGTACAAAAATATACAGTATTGACTGTTGGTGACGGTCTTGCATCACAGTTACCTTCTTTATTAATGTCTATAGCAGCCGGTATCGTAATGACACGTTCAACAGCTTCTGGTGGTTCATTAGGTGGCGATTTAGCTACCCAAATTATGAGTAAACCGTCAAGCTTAATCTTTACTGTTGTGTTCTTACTTTTCATTGCTTTAACAAGTTTTGTTACAGGTTTACCATGGTATACATTTACAATATATGCGTTAGTTATTACTGCAGCTTATTTAATTGTATCTGTTAATAAAGATGTACAATCTCAACTTGGTCAATTAGATGCGGTTAAGAAGAGCATGAGTGATTTGACAAATCCAAATAGAATGTATGAGCGTTTGGGGGTTGATGTTCTTAATTTGCAAGTTGGTACAGGCTTATTAGAAATTGCTGACCCAGAACAAGACGGTTTATTACTTCCTAAGATTGCTGCTTTAAGACAACGTGTTACAGATGAACTTGGTTATATTATTCCAAATATTAGAATTATGGACTCATCTGCAATTGGTGCAAATGAATATTTGATTGCTGTCCGTGGTAATACAGTTGCTGTTGGTACAGTATATCCAAAGAAAAGTATGGTTATTGCCGACCAATGGGACTCTACTGGCAAAGAAGTTCCAAAAGATGCAATTATTGGCGTTGACCCAACATATCAAACTCAAGCATATTGGATGGATACAGAGTTTTTGAAAACTCAAAAAGGTATTACTGCTGTAGATTCTGTTGACGTTATTATTACGCACATGCAAGATTGCGTAAGAAAATATGTAGATGAAATTATGACAAAAACCGATGTTCTTAAACTTATGGAACTTGTTAAGAGCCAAGACCCTACTCTTGTAAATGACTTAGTTCCAGCGATTATTTCTACAAGTGACTTACGTAAAATCTTTGTTAACCTTATTAGAGAAAAAGTTTCAATTAAGGATATTATTTATATTTTTGAAAGATTGTGTGACTATGCAAGATTTTCAAAAGAGCCAGATATTCTTTCTGAACGGTTAAGAGCTGCCTTGGGTAGACAAATTTGTTTGGCAAACTGTACTAAAGATAAGATTTTATATGCTTTGACACTTTCTCCAGAATGGGAAAAAACATTGGATGATAGCTGTCAAAGAACAGAGCTTGGAACAATGTTCTTATTAAATCCATTACAAGTACAAGAACTTATTGAATCTGCTGCTTCTACATTAATTAGAGCACATCAAAGCATAAATGTTCAGCCAGTAATCTTATGTTCACCAAGAATAAGACTTCCTTTATACCAATTATTAGAAAGACACATTCCAACAATTGTTGTAATCTCTTATTCTGAATTGATTACTGATATTAGGGTTGAAGCTGTTGATACGATAGGTGAGTCGTTAAATTATAATTTTGAGTAGGTAAATGTTAAATCAAAGTAGAGAAAAATCAATTGAATTTGTAAAAAAACAAGCTTTCGAGGTTATAAATTCGACAAAGCTATATTCTTATAAAGGTACAGTATCAAAGTTACTAGGTTTAACAGTAGAGGTAAAACTTCCAGGGCTTAAAATTGGTGACTTATGCTTTATTGAAACCGCTGAAGGTGAAAGAAAACCAGCTGAAGTAGTAGCATTTAAAGGTGAAAGTGCACAATTGCTATTGTTATATGACGGTGCTGGTATTGGGCAAGGAAGTTTAGTTTCTACAACAGGTAAAGCAATCAGTATTCCTATGGGAGATTTCTTATTAGGACGATTAATAAGTCCTTTAGGTGAACCTATAGACGGTAAGCCAATGGATACTAGAGGTGCACCGTGGGTAAACATTGAAAATCCCCCACCAGGTCCTTTTGATAGACCTATTATTAAAACGATGTTTTCAACTGGGGTAAGGGCTATAGATTCTATGTTGACTTTAGGTGCTGGTCAACGTATGGGCTTATTTGCTGGTTCTGGGGTTGGTAAAAGTACAATGTTAGGTATGATTGCGAGAAACTCAGACGCGGATGTAAACGTTGTAGCACTAATTGGAGAACGTGGAAGAGAAGTTAAAGAGTTCGTTGAAAACTCTCTTGGTGAAGAGGGTATGAAAAAGTCAGTACTTGTTTGTTCTACTGGTGACCAACCTCCATTAATCCGTCAAAAATGTTTGATGACTGCTACTGCTGTTTGTGAATATTTCCGTGACCAAGGCAAAAAAGTTTTCTTAATGACAGATACAGTTACTCGTTGTGCTATGGCGGGTAGAGAAGTTGGTCTATCTATTGGTGAACCACCAACAATTAAAGGTTACCCACCTTCAATATTTTCTTGGTTGCAACGTATTTTAGAAAGAAGTGGAAATAGCCCTCGTGGTTCGATTACAGCTCTATATACTGTACTTATGGAAGGTGATGATATTAATGACCCAGTAGTAGATACTGTGCGTGGTATTGTAGATGGTCACATTTTCTTATCAAGAAAAGTTGCTGAAATGAACCATTATCCAGCTATTGATGTTCTTGGTTCAATTAGCCGTTTGTTTACAGAAATTGTAACAGAAGAACATAAACAAGCTGCTTATAAAATGCGTAAATTAATGGCTTTATATCGTGAAAATAAAGATTTAATTGATGTAGGTATGTATAATCCTGGTTCTAACCCACGACTTGATATTGCAATTGAGCTTATGCCAGAAATAAATGCATTTTTACAACAAAGAACATCTGATAGTGTAACAATGGAAAGTACAATATCAACATTAATATCAATGATGAGTGGTGTCGATATATAAGTTATTCAACCATTTCTTCAAGTGCTGCTAATTTCATTTTTATTGTGTCTGGTTTTTTACCAGTCCAAATTTCAAATGCTTTTGCTCCTTGATAAATTAGCATATCTAAACCTTGAATTGTTTTAATTCCGTGTTTTTTTGCTAACTTTATTAATTCTGTTTTTAGTGGATTATAAACAATATCATATACTGTTGCATCTTTATCCATTGTTTTTATTATTTCTTCATCTATTGGTGAATAGCCCATTGCTTTACCGCGCATACCAATAGGAGTTGTATTAACTAATAGTTTATAGTTAGATAAATCTTTTAGACCTTCTATTTGTTTGCAATTCATCTCAACATTCGGGAAATTAACTCTTAGTGCATCGACCATTTCTTTAGCGTTGATAATATTTCTCACATAGAAATCTATTTTTTTTGCTTTTAGAATTGCTAAACCAACACCAACCGCTCTTGCTGCACCGCCACTTCCCAGAATTGCAACTTCTTTGTTCTCGATTTCTTTTCTAAAATCTTCAGGAATTGCTTCAACAAAACCATAAACATCAGTATTATAGCCTTGTAGAGAACCATCATCCATAACTTTTATTGTGTTTGCACTTCCAACAACGTTGGCAACGTTATCTACGCTTGATAGGAATAATGTAATAGGCACTTTTAATGGAATAGTTACGTTAAATCCGTGAAATCCATATGTTCTTAAATATTTGACTCTATCAACCAAATCTTCTTGTTCTGTCTCTAATATTTCATAAGTACCTTCAAGCTCAACAGATTTAAGAGCTGCTTCTTGAATTACTTTTGACATTGAATGAGACAAAGGATAGCCGATAAGTCCAAATTTATACATTTTCTTCTTCCATTTCTTTAGTAAATGAACAACCTTTATTTGTACATTCTAATTTTTTAGAATTCTTAGTTATCTTTTTAACAAGCATACCACCACAAGTTGGGCATTTTTCTTTTACTGGTTCATACCAAGAAACATAGTCACAGCTTGGGTATTTATTACAACCAAAGAAAACAGTTCCTTTTTTTGATTTTTTGAACACAATCTCTCCTTGACCACATTTAGGACAAGTTACACCAGTTGATTTATGATATGGCTTGCGGTTATTACATTCTTGATTTGTGCATTGTAAGTATTTACCATAAGGTCCATTTTTAAATATCATTTCAGAACCACATTTGTCACATTTTTCTTCAGCAATCTCTTGTTGTTGTGATTGTACTTCTTCTTGTACTTCTTGTTCTGTTAGAACATTAATTGACATTATTGTTTTACAATCTGGATAACCAGAACAACCTAAAAATTGTGAACCATTTCTACCACTTTTTACGAGCATTGGTTTTCCACAGTTAGGACAAACAATTTTTGTTTCTATTTTTACCTTTTGCGCTGTTTTCATAACTGCATTAACTTCATCCATAAATGGAATATAGAATTCTTTTAGAACAACATTCCAAATTGCTTTTTTCTCTGCAATTTGGTCTAATTTTTCTTCCATGCCAGCTGTAAATTTGTAATCCATAATATCAGCAAATTGTTCTACTAGTTGTTTTGACACTGCACGACCTAAAATTGTTGGGTGAAGTGCTTTGTCTTTCTTTTCAACATATTTTCTTGTTTGAATAACTGTAATAATAGTTGCATAAGTAGAAGGACGACCGATGCCGTGTTCTTCTAAAGCTTTAACTAAAGATGCTTCGTTATATCTTGGTGGAGGTTGAGTAAAGTGTTGTTTTTGATTGATTTTATTACATTCAACCTTATCACCTTGATTTAAATCTGGAATTTTAGCATCATTTTCTTTTTCGTTTTCATCTTCACTATCGTTGTATAGCTTTAAGAAACCGTCAAACATTGTTTTACTTGTACCAGCTTTAAGCGTATAGTCACCAGCCGTAATTTCAATTGTTTTGTTTGCGATTTCTGCTTGAGCCATTTGAGATGACATGAATTTTTCCCAAATAAGTTTGTATAAACGATATTGGTCATTATCCAAATATTGTTTAATACTTTCCGGTGTTTTATCTGGGTATGATGGTCTGATAGCTTCGTGGGCGTCTTGTACGTTTTGTTTTCCTTTTACGTATGTGTTTGCCTTTTCTGGATAGTATTTTTCGCCATAATTATTTAAGATGAAGTCTTTAGCCATAGCCATAGCGTCATCAGATACACGAACACTATCTGTTCTCATATAAGTAATTAAACCGACTGCACCACCATCAATTTCAATACCTTCATAAAGTTTTTGTGCAACTTGCATTGTTTTTTGTACACCAAAACCAAGTTTTGTACTTGCTGCACGTTGAAGAGTTGAAGTTATAAATGGTGCTGTTGGTTTTCTTTTAGTTGTTTTATTTGTTACTTTTGAAACATTGAAGTCAGAATTTTTTAATTCTTCAACAATTTTTTGAGCTTGTTCTTCATTTGCAATAGTTTTTTCTATTGCTTTACTCTTATATTTAGAAAGCTCTGCTTCAAATAATTTTCCGTCCTTTGATAATTCCGCATGAATTGACCAGTATTCTTGTGGTTTAAATGCTTCAATTTCTTCTTCACGTTCACAAATCATTCTTAATGCTACTGATTGAACACGTCCAGCAGAAAGATTGTAATTTCCCATTTGTTTCCATAAAACTGGACTTAATTTATAACCTACAAGTTTATCAAGAATTTGTCTTGTTTGTTGTGCTTGAACCATATCCATGTTGATTGCACGAGGATGTTCAACAGAATATTTAACGGCTTTTGGAGTAATTTCGTTAAACTCAATTCTTTTAATTTTTTCATCTGGTACAGTTAAAATTTGTCTAACGTGCCAAGCAATAGCTTCTCCCTCACGGTCAGGGTCGGATGCTATCAAAATATTATCAAATCTTTTTGATAAATCATTTAATTTTTTAACTACATCTTTTTTCCCTGGGATGATTTCAAATTTTGGTTCAAAATTGTTGTTAACGTCAAACCCTAAGTTATCTGTTTTGGGGTCTTTTGTTGGTAAGTTTCTAATATGACCAAAACTTGCTTCTATTTGATAACTATCACCCAAAATTTTCTTTATAGTTTTTGATTTAGCAGGTGACTCAACGATTATAAGTGTTTTTTCTGAATTTTTCGCCATTCTCTATACTGCCATTATATACTTCTCACCAGTTGTTTGTGAGATTACTCCATCCAATTCTAACTTTGTTAATATTACCATTAAATTATCAATATTCAAGTTAGTTTTAAGAATTAATTCATCCATTGTTAACGCATCTTTAGAAATAAAATCCAAAATAAGTTGTTCTTCTTCAGAAAAGTTGGAAAAATTATTTTTCTTTTCTGTATTTTTTGTTTGTACTTGCCAGCCTAGTGCATCAAGAATATCATCTGTTTTTGTTACCATTGTTGCACCATTTTTAAGTAGAGAATATATTCCTTCTGTATTTGGATTTGAAATTAACCCTGGCATACACATTAGTTCTCTATTTTGTTCCAGTGCAAGTTTTCCAGTTATCATAGCTCCTGATTTTAATGCAGCTTCTGCTACTAGAACTCCTTTTGATAATCCAGAAACTATTCTATTACGAACAGGGAAGTGCCAACTAATAGCATCAACATCTGGCCAATACTCTGTTAAAACCGCACCACGACCATTAATTATGTCATTGAAAAGTTTTATATTTGATTTTGGATATAATCTATCAAAACCGCCACCTATTACTGCGATTGTTTTAATATTGTTATCAACAGCTGCTTTGTGAGCAACGGTATCTATTCCTTCAGCTAAACCAGAAACTATACATATATCAGTGTTAGCAAAACCAGATAGGATATTTCTTAAATTTTTTTTTGAATTTTCACTGGCACGTCTTGAGCCAACTACTGCAAGAGTTCTTTCTAAATTACAAACAGATAAGTCCCCCAACATAAAAAGTCCAGTTGGTGGATTATCTATATGTCTTAATAGATATGGATAACGTTCATCTTCTAGATGAATAAAATCTATATTACGTTCTTTTATGTATTCATAACATTCATCTGGATTAATATTAGGACGTTCAGAAAGAAATCCTTTTATTTGGCGTTCTTGAAGTCCTTCTATTCTCCATAAATCATAAGCTTCAGCGTGCCAAGCAAGTTCTATTGAACCAAAATGTTCATAAACTCTATTTACAAAAGCAGAAGCTGTTTTTGTGAGTTTTGCAAATGCGTACCAGTATTTTTCGTTATTGTTCATTAAGCCATACAACAGCCGTTTTCTTTTAGCTCATCATACTGAGTTTTCCAATATGCAGCTAAACGGCAAGCTAAATCGTACTTTTGTTCCATAACAAACATATCACTATTGATATTTTGTTCTGCTCTTGGGTTTGTCTTAAAATAAGAAGAATGTTGCTTTGAAAATTCAACTCTACCTACTGGTTGAGCAAAAACTGATGACATTGCAGAATTAATAGCTTGAACTTTCATAACAACTCCCTTAAACATATACCCATGACAAAATGTTATCACAGTCGTATGTTATTTGCAACTCTTCTGGTAGGTATTTGTTTAGAACCATTTTGTATGAAAAACGTATTTTATTTTGTGTTCTTCTAATATTTTGCAAACTTCATCTTTGCTGATGCCTGGAGCATCATATTTAACATCATCAGAAAATTCTTCTGGCTGTGTTATATTTGTCAGTTGAAATTTTTCAATATTTTCTTCTGTTAACATTGCTGAAGATTTTGTTAAATGGAAAATAGTATCGCATTGATTTGTTATGTACTTTTTAGTTTTGTTTAGGAAATCTATAGTTTTCATTGTGTCTTCTTTTGTTTCAGTTGGAAATCTATACATCAAACCAATGTGCGTCTCAATTCCGATTTTATGGCAGTCTTTTAAAATTCTTTCTGCGGTATTTAAATTAATCCCCTTATTCATTAGTTGTAGTATTCTCTCTGAACCACTTTCAATACCAATAAAAATACCTTTTAAACCTGATTCTTTAAGCTTTTTTAATAATTCATAATCTAATTCTTCTTCTACTCTTAAAAAGCAAGTATATTTTATATTCAAATTTCTTTTTATTAATTCATCCGCAAATTTCTCTGCAAAATTGATGTTTAATGCGTCATCAAATATATTAAAAAATTTTGTATCATATTTTTGGTTAAGTAATTGGATAATATCTACTGCTTTTTCTGGTGTTCTAACATAATATTTTTTCCACAAATTATTATAGCAGTAGGTGCATTTATGCCAGTAGCAACCTTTTGAAAATTCAAGAGATATATCGTTTTTATTTGTGTAATTATTAAAGTTTATTCCATCATAGTTTGGTGGATGAATTTCATTTATGTTTTTGATTGGTTTTATATCATTTCTTTTTACAACATCATCAGTTTTATAAACTAATCCAGAAACTTCAGAAATTGGTAACTGATTTTTAAAAGACTTAATATATTCAACTATTGATGTTTCTCCATCACCAGATAAAATATAGTCAAAATATTTCCCAAACATATCTGGATGCGAAATAAAGCTATCAATTGTTGTTGTTGGAACAATACCGCCTATTATAATTTTTGCTTTTGTTTTCTCTTTTAAAATTTTACTTAAAGTTAGGGCGGGATATAGATTTTGTTCAAAAGGTATTGTAATGCCTATTACATCATATTTTTTGAGGTTTAATTCTTTTACCTTCTTCTCAAAAAAGTTTATATATATATTCCTTTTTCTATTAGAACATTTATCTGTAATATCTTTGTACGTATAGTTATATAATGGATTTTTTACAGTACATACTGGGTTTCCATTACATAATTTTGTATAATTTTCTTCTGGATAGTATGGTAAAAAAGAAAAGTAGACTAATGAATGGAATATTTTGACGTATTTGTCGTATTTATTAGAGTCTTTTAAAGTATTATCAAAAGTAGCTTTTAAGAATTGATCAAAAAAACTTTCTTTTTTATTCATAAAAATATCTATTAATTTAGTATTAGATATTAAATATTTTTCTATGATTTTTCTTTGGTGTAAAATTTGGGCTTCACTTAAATGGTATTCTTGAGATACATCTTTATTTAAAATACTTGGATTTTTATATATTTTTTTTAAATATTTTTTTGTCTCTTTTAAATATCTTGGACTAGTTATTTCCCTAAGAAATTCAACATTAAAATCTAATATATCTGTATCAATGTTATTTCCAACAAGTTGTCCTTTTAGTAAAGGTATTGATGTATAAATAGAATTGAAAATTCCAAGTGGTGGGTTTATTAATAATACCTTCATAATTGTCTTTCTTGTTATATTGATTAAGTGATTTTTTTATTTATTTTCTTGTTCTTAGTATATCAAAAATAAGTTTTTTATTAACATTTACACAAGTAATCTGCCAATGGTGTTTCAATTTTGCCGTTTAGGGTTTTATCTATTTCTTTAAGTTTTTTTGAAACTCTATCTATATCATCAGTCCAATGGAAATAGTCATTGATGAACTGTTCGCCTTTGTTAAAATCTTGAGACAATTGAACATCGATAATTTCTGTTAACATTTTATTTGCTGTTGAAACCATTTTTTCAATGTTGATATCAATTATGCCTTCTTTATTAACAGAAATTGCGCCTTCAGATATATAGAAATAAGCTTGCATAACAGTTCTTACTCTATGTGCTTGAGATAATTCTGGTTTTGCTTTTAGAAAGCAATTTACACCAAATGTAACTAGAATTTGATTTTTTTCTTCTTCTGAATAAATATCCGCATTAGTTAAACAATCAAGAAGTGCTAAAGCACCCATATCTGCTTTATTTTCTTCAATAATATTTTTGTATTTACCCAGTGCTTCTGTTCCAGATTTTGGTCCAAGTGAGTGTACATTTTCATGCCCAATTGTGAACCAATGATCTGCTTCCGGATTGTAGAATTTATGTAATTCTTTATTCAATGTTGCATCAAGTCTTTTTTGTCTGCGTTCTTTTGCTTCAGGTGAGTTACTTGTTCTTACTTGTCTATGGTAAACATTTCTTCTTCCACCACCAATTGTTAATGATAATTTATCATTGTTTGGTAGGTTTTGCGCAATAGTAATTCCGCCTCTGTAAGAACCCTCATCACCTCTTAAAGAAACTATATCTGCATCTACCATAGTTTGTAAGTTATCTTCATCTGATGAGATGTTTTGTTCATATCTATCTTTTAATGGCATATTTTCTGCCATAAGTGGTAGATAATTTTTAACTTTTAATAAGTCTTCAGTTCCTTTTTTATTGACTATGCCAACCCTTATACCTATAGAGTCTTTGCTCATAGGTGTTATGTCATTTTCTTCTAATAATTGTTTTAATTCTTCATCTTCTATTGCGCTACCAGATAACATATCAGCGTATTGTTCTCTTGATATTGTAAATTCTAAAGGTGTATCTTGAAGAGTTGCCCATTTTTTATCAGCATATGCGTCAAGCATTGGGTCATTTTCTCTTAATGCTTTTGCTTGTAAAATTAAATATTCATTGAAATCTTTATTTGTTGAAATTTTTGCTGCTTCTTCAAGTTCTTTTGCAATTGATTCAAATTCTTCTTTAAATTCTTCTGTGTAATCGAAAGCTTTTAGTTTATTATCATTTCTTTTTACAATAGAGCGTTGATTTAATATTTTTTGAACTTCTTCTTTTTCTCCATTTTTAAGCATTGTTTTTAAAATGTTATGGAGTTCTTCCTTTGTAATATCAGATGGATAGAAACCTTTTCCTTCAAGATAAGGTACATCTTTTAAAAGGATAACTTTTTTTGATTCTGAGTCTATACCTATAATTCCTAACTGAGCATCAAAAAGTATCTTTGTTAATTCTGCTTGTTTATTTCCTTTTGAAATCTCTTCTTCAAGAAAAGATTTAAATGGTAAATTTAACTCGTTATCCTGCTTCATATAGATTACATTTGCATAGTTTGCTGCTTTAACAAGATGTTTCAATGCTTCTTTATCACCATTTGCTAAATTGTTATATTCTTCAGCATCAGTGTCAAGCATTGTTCTTTTTATTAAATAATCTTTGTGAGTTCTTTTTTCTAATTCTTCAATTGATAAGTTAAATTCAAATACCATAATAAAATCTCCTTGGTATAGAATATACTTTATTTTGTAGTTTGCTACAATCCTATTGTTGAAGTATTACATCTGGTACTTCATAGTAATAACAGCTTGGACATTTTAAAGAAGCATAGTTTTTTCCAGATACATTTCTAAAACGTGAATTGTAGTTTGCTATAATTCTAGAAGGGCTTTTTGAATTTTTTATGCAATAAACATAGGCATTATCAATCTCATTATTTTTTAATTTTTGTACTTGCATAAATCTTGCATCTTTATAATAAACAAGAACATCTTCAGAATTATTTATTTTGTTATTTGTCCAATATTTTGTTTTTGCTTGAGTTCTTCCAAGTGTTTTTAAGATACCTGTTAGTTCTGGAATATTTGGTAATCTGCCACCTTTTGTGTAACAATATGCTTCTTTTTCAAATCTTGATTTTAAAACTGGAGATGTTTCTATTAATTCAAAAGCTGGTGAACAGAAGCTTTGTTGCCATATTTGTTGTTCATCTGATAGTGACATATTTCCATATTCTGCGAAAGGATAGTAACATAAACGGATGTCATTTGAATTCATCCTTATTCTCGGTAAGAATTTTGCATCATTTGTTTCATATTCTGGTCTTATTGTTAGGTCTGGGTTGTAATAGTATCCTTTTGCAAGTAAATCGTTTAGAATTTCTTGAGAAACCTCTTTTACGCTAAAGTTAACATATTTCTTTTCTTGTTCAACTGGTTGTTGAAATGCTTGTTTTTGTTGGTTTGTATAAGTTTGTTCTATATCTTTTGATGTAAGTTCTTTAAAGAAATCCATATCAAAAGGTTTTTTATTTGCTGTTTGAGCTTCTTTTTTTATCTCTTCTACTTCTCTATAGAAGAAGTGTTTAGCACCAAAACCATAATTTGTATTATCTTTTGCTACACAATATGTTACAGGTGTTACTCCTTCTGGTTTTCTTACTATGTTGTATGACATGTTTTTATAGTGAAGAACGAGAGAGTGTTTTCCGTCTTTATCACTAGTCCAATAATATTTTTCACCAAAAGTATCAAATTTGTTAAATACAATATTGTAGGTTTCTAAGTAATCAGGAACTCTGGCTCCCATTGAATTACAGAAAATTTCAGCTTCATATTGTTCCTTTAGAGGAATTGTATCTTGAGTGTAGAATAATGGAATAGAAACATCATTTCTAGAAAGTAATTTTATAGTGTATGAGCCCACATCTTTGAATTTTAAAAATTCAGAAGAGTATTTCATTGTTAATTTTGCACTTTTAAATTTCTTTTGATTTTTTATTGTACTAATTTTGTATACCGCATTAAGAACATTAAATATGCAAAATCCTAAAAAACAGATAAATAAGAATTTAAGAATAAAATTTGAGGGTTTGTTTTTTCTGTTACTTAAAGCCGGTATGATAAATGCCGGAACAACAAAAAACATGAAAACCAACATCAAAATAGAAGGGAAGAGCATTGCGATAGTACTCATAAAAAATGTAAAGATAAAAGTAACATTTGCAGCTTCTGGGTTAACACTGAATAAGCATATTGCGCTAAATAGTAGAGTAACTATGTTAAAACCGAGAAAAGCACCTATGTATACGGGGTAGTTAATGTAGAGTGCTTCTTTTTTTAGCTCCATTACATTTTTTCTTGCAAGTTCAGACAACATAACAATATAGCCAAAGAACAAAGCTCCATTTGCATATGCGCTTATTCTTGTAAACCCGTCTTTACCGGAATTGATAAATATGAAAGCAAAAATATTTATTGCTATCACAAAAACAGTAAATAAAAGGTTCAGCATTAATAAATCATTTTTTGTTTTGAAGCTAGAATTACCTTTATTCTTATATTTATTCTTATCCATATCTACCTATCAATATTTAACCTAAATATTATTTTACACTAAATTCTTATTTTTTTATTCGTATTATTATTGTATAATTTAAAAGGGAATTTTAGGAAGGTTTTAACGTGGAAATTATACAAAAATCTACAATGCAAGAATTAGCAAAAGAAGTGTGTAAAATTGAAGCTGATTCTATAATGAAATTACAAGATAGAATTGGTGAAAATTTAGATAAAGCTTTAGATGTAATAATTTCTTCAAAAGGAAGAGTTATTGTGACTGGTATGGGAAAATCTGGTCATATTGGCAGAAAGATTGCAGCAACATTATCTTCAACTGGTACTCCAGCATATTTTTTACATCCTGCAGAAAGTACACACGGAGATTCTGGTATAGTTACTCGTGATGATGTTGTGATTGCTATTTCAAATAGTGGTGAAACATCAGAACTTTTAAATTTACTTCCTTTAATTAAAAGATTTGAAGTTCCATTGATAGTATTGGCTGGAAATAAGAATTCTACTCTTGGTAAAAGTGCTGATATATATTTTGATGTATCAGTTGAAAAGGAGGCTTGCCCATTAGGTAAAGCTCCAACAGCTAGTACAACAGTAACTCTTGCAATGGGAGATGCTTTGGCTGTTTGCTTATTGAAAAAAAGAGGCTTCTCTACTGAAGACTTTTTACTTTATCATCCGTCTGGTGCTTTAGGTAAAGGTGTTCTATATGTCGTTGGTGATTTAATGTTGAAAGATAAAACACAACTTCCTATAGCTCACGAAACAGATACCTTCTTAGAAACAGTTGATTTGATATCTAAGAAAAAATTGGGTTGTGCATTGATTGTAAATGACCAAAATAAATTAACTGGTTTATTAACAGACGGTGATATTAGAAGAATTTTGTTGAGATACCCAGATGTTTCTGTTTTACAAAATAAAACTGTTATGACTCCAAATCCAAAAACAATTACTCCAGATTCTATGGCAACTAAAGCATTAGCATTTATGGAAAAATATTCTATTACATCTTTGGCTGTATGTAATGAAGAAAATGAACCAATAGGTATTATTCATATTCACGATTTATTAAAGGCTGGTGTTGCATAATGATGAGTTTAGAATTAAAAGCTAAAGCTTCTAAAATTAAGTTGGTTGCATTTGATGTTGATGGTGTTTTGACTGACGGTATCATTACTTATGATGAAAATGGTGTTGAATATAAAACATTCAATGTAAAAGACGGTCAAGGTATTGTTAGAATTACAAAAGCTGGAATAAAAACGGCAATTATTACAGCAAGAGAAAATGGGACGGTAAAGCATCGTTTTGAAAATTTGGGTATGACAAAGCTATACATGGGACAAAACAATAAAATTTTGGCTATGGAAGAAATGTTAAAAGAGTTTAATCTTGATTTCTCAGAAGTTGCATATATGGGTGATGATTTACCAGATATATGTGTTTTAGAAAAGGTTGGTTTAGCATGTTGCCCATACGACGCTGTAGAAGAGGTTAAAGAAATTTGCAATTTTATTTCTTCCAAGAATGGTGGACGTGGTGCTGTTAGAGAACTTACTGATTTGATTTATTTAAGTCAAAAATCAACTTTGAACCAATAAGTGTAAGGTCTGGATTAATATAGTCAAATTTTCTTTTTAAATAATTACTTATAACTGATGAGTATCCGCCAGTCGCAATTATTGTTGCTTTTTCACCAAGCTCTTTTTCACATTCAAAAATTAGCCCGTCAATCATTGCTGCATGACCTCGTACAATACCAGATAACATTGCATCAATTGTGTTTCTTCCTATTGCGTGTTCTGGTGCTTCAATGTTTAATTTGGGTAGTTTTGATGTTCTTGAACTTAATGCTTCTGCTTGTATTCTCATGCCAGCTGTAATAATTCCACCAATAAATTCATTTTTGCTATTTACAATATCAAATGAAGTAGCTGTTCCAAAATCAACAACTATTGCTGGTGAAGAATATAAATGTGCAGCCGCACAAGCGTTTGCAATCCTGTCTGCACCTATTTGTGAAGGATTATCCGTTTTTAATTTGATATTTGTTTTTATTTTGTGTGAAATAATTAAAGAATTTATTCCTAGATATTTTTTTAATGCTACTTCAATTCTTTCTGTAAGTTGTACAACAACACTTGAAATAACGGCATGAGTTACCTTTTTATCTAAGTTTGTTTCTTTTAGTAAGTTTTTAAGAAATACACCATACTCATCTTCAGTTCTTTTTTCATCTGTAGCCAATCTCCAAGATTGGATGATTTTATTATTATCAAAAACACCAAGTGTTATATTTGTATTCCCTATGTCAATAGTTAGTAACATAATAAATCCTTTTTATTGAATATATTTTATCAAAAACAAATTTTAGTGCTAAAATTATTCTAAAAATATGTTGAAAGAAGGCTAGTTATGATAGATTTTCTTGTTCAAAGTTTTCAAATGAAATCAATGAGTTTTTTTGAAGCTGGCATGTTAATTTGTTTCGGTGCAAGTTGGCCATTTGCAGTGATGAAAACATATAAAACAAAAAATGTAAAAGGAAAAAGTCGTTTGTTTTTAACATTAATAATAATTGGTTATATTTTCGGGATTATAAATAAAATACTTAATTCTGTGGATATCGTTTTATGGCTATATGTTATAAACTTGTTATTGGTAGGTACAGATTTCGTTTTTTGCTTGATGTACCGAAATAGAGAAAACTAAATGAGGAACGTAATGAATAGAAAAAATATATTAGCAATTTTGTTATCGTTAATTTGCATAATTTGTTTTGTTGAACAAGCAAATGCTGCTAGTTTGATTCCTCATAAAGATGCAAATGTGACTGTTACAGTTCAAGCGGATGAACAAGAAGAATGTGATGAAACAGAACTTATTAAACGTTTTTCTTTAAGAGATAAATTCAAAAAGTCACCAGAAAATCAGATAAAAGATTTCTTTAAAAAATATAATCGTTATTCGTCAAAGAATAAAGTTGATAAGTTGAAAGAAATGTATACTGAAGACTATGCGAATAATGATGGATTTAATAAGAAAACTGTGTTTGAAATGATGGATATGGCTTCTTCATCATATAAAGAAGTTGTATATAATACAGAAATTGAAAGTATAGTAGTAGACGGAAATTATGCTGTTGTAAGAGCAAAAGAAGTAGCTACTGGTGAAACTGAAAAAGTTTTTGAACGTGTAAATGATAATGGAAAAATTACTTCTGAATTGCGATTTGTCGACTATATGAAAAAAGAAGGCAATAATTGGAAAATATCTGCAACTGAAGTCATATATGAAAAAGTTGCTTTGATGTATGGTGAGGCAAAATCATTGGCTGTAGATATTTCTGCACCAGATTGTGTTCCAGCTGGCTCTGAATACGATGTGACAATAAAAGCTAGTACTCCAGAACATACTTTTTTAGTTGCTTCTATTTCAAATGATAAAATAGTATTCCCTCAAGAACGAGTAAAAGATGTTTTTCGAACTGTTAAAAATGGTGAATTAGCAAGAATATTAAAAGCTAATAATACAAATAATAATGAGTACGCAACAGCTTCAATTGCATTGACTAGAGCAAAAGTAGAACCTTCTTCTGTTGTTTTAGATATGACTGGTATTGCTTTTGTTATGAAAAGAGTTAATGTATTATCAGTTAATCAAAATATGAAATTAAATAAGGAGAGTTTAGATGCAAAATCAGTATCGAAATAGAAGACCTCAAAGGAATTATCAAAGAGAAGAAAGAACTGAACAAAATCAAAAAAATCAATTGATAGATGTCTACAACATATTCAAATATGCTGTTATTTGGATTATTTTGTCATTAGTAGC
Organism: Candidatus Gastranaerophilales bacterium; assembly: GCA_017467305.1. Classification (GTDB taxonomy): domain Bacteria; phylum Cyanobacteriota; class Vampirovibrionia; order Gastranaerophilales; family Gastranaerophilaceae; genus Avigastranaerophilus. The sequence goes on along the minus strand of JAFTSM010000004.1, from coordinate 2,004 downwards.
ATTTGGTGTAAAAAAACTTGTAATGATGGGTATTTCAATGTCTCCAACTGGGTATGTTGGTAATGGTATGCTTACATTAAAAGAGGTTCATAATACTGGTGCTGCGTTTAATTTATTTGCTGGGCAACCAGAAATGATTATAACTACATCTTTCTTTGCTGTTGCGTTATTGACTTTTGTTTTGATTGTTACATCTGCAAAACAATCTGGAACAGCTGTATCTGCAATGGCTGCATTAGCTGCTGGTATAACAATGAATATGATGGAAAGAATTAACCTTGGTTATGTTGTTGATTATATCCACTGTGATTTTGCACCAAATATTCCGGTTTTTAATGTTCCAGATATTTATATTGTAGTTGGTGCGTGTTGTTTGATTTTATCTGTTTTGACTAGAAAATAGGTTTTTATAATGACAAAAAAGTATGTTTTTAGTGTCCAATCTTTGAGTGAACCTTTGAGGTTGGACTCTTTTTTGTCTAAACAAGAAGAGTTTAGTTCTCGTTCTCAAGTACAAAATTTAATAAAAAAACAACAAGTTATGGTTAATGGAGAGCTTGCTAAAACTTCCTATCAAGTTAAAAATGATGATGAAATTACAGTATTATTAAGTGATGATTTTTCTCTAATTATTGAACCTGAAGATATTCCATTAAATATTGTTTATGAAGATGATGATATTTTGGTTGTAAATAAACCTAAGAATATGCTGACACATCCAACTAATAAAGAAACTACTGGTACTTTAGTTAATGCTCTTTTAAACAAATACGGATATGATGGTTTATCTGACTTAAATGGTGTCATGCGTCCAGGTATTGTTCATAGATTGGATAGAAATACGTCTGGACTTTTAATGATTGCAAAAAATAATAAAGCGCATGATTTTTTGACTGAACAAATAAAATCAAAGTCTGCGAAAAGGCAATATTTAGCTGTTGTGAATGGTAATTTTGAGTTTGTAGAAGGTACTATTAATGCACCAATTGGCAGACACAAAACTAAACCAGAGAAAATGGCTGTCGTTGATGACGGAAAACCTTCGGTTACTCATTATAAGGTGTTAGAAAGTTTTAAGGGCTATTCTTTTGTGGAATTAACACTTGAAACTGGTAGGACACATCAGATAAGAGTTCATATGACTCATATGGGACATTCAATTGTTAATGATAGTTTGTATAATAAAATCCCATTCAAAGTTAAAACTACAGAGCAAGTTTTACAAGCATATAAGCTAAAATTTGCGACTCTAAAAAATAATGATATAATTGAACTTGTAATTGATTTGGATGAAGATATACAAAAGGTTCTAAAATATTTAAGGAGTAATCAAAAATGAAAAATAAAATAGTTTTAATAGTTATAGAGACAGTTTTCTTTTGTGGTTTGCTTTACTTCTTAATTGTAAATTATATGCAAAAAACAACAGCGGGTGTGGCTGTATCTGCAGATAATACTGGTTATGTTGTTGCAAGTACGTTTGTTGTTATTTTAATTGCATATTTAGTTGGTGTTTTCTCTGGTTTTGTATATTCATTAGTTTTAGGTCAAAGATATAAAGACCAAATAGAATTTTATGCTAGAAAAAATGAAAAATTAGCAGTACAAAATGAAATTGATACCGATGATAAAGAAGCTCTTCAACGCAAAATTGCTACATTAGAAATTGCATTAAATAATGCGTTGAAGAATAAATAATTTCTTAATCTATCTTTAAACTTGGCTTTTGTTAGTGTTGACTTTGGTTTTTGCTTGTAGTATCACTATAATATTAGTGAAATATGTGGTTATTTTCGTGCTGAAATAATGACCACTGGATGTAACCGAATGACGGCGAGGAGGCGGCAGGAGGTTCCAGCCAACAGTAAATTAACAAGGAGAAATCATGCCAACAATAGCACAGTTAGTACGTAAAGAACGTCAAAGAACAACTGATAAGACTAAATCGCCGGCGTTAACAAATTGCCCTCAAAGAAGAGGTGTTTGTACAAGAGTTTATACAAC